>NZ_JBKYAR010000010.1:0-77238 GCF_047023275.1 Faecalibacillus sp.
ACTCGGTTGGTCTTTGCACATTTTCAATGAGCAACGTTTCTTGTCTTGGTTGAAATATTTACATGATGGACATTTCTTACGATCTACTGGCTTTGCAATATCTTCTTTTCTCATTTGGAATCACCTTCATTCACTGAACTATGTTCTAAATTCCAGTCTGCAGGAATTTTGCTCATACATTTGCATACGGGGTCGATCGCACAGTTTTTGCAGTCATCTTCCCCATGAGAGTAACAGTAATTTTTAAGAACCTGTAATGAGATATAATCATTGATGTTAGTTGTTTTAATCATTTTGCATCAACTCCAAAAATATATTTCTTGATGTTATCTTCTCCTGCTTCATCAATAGCTTGTTCGCAATGATAATATGTTTCAAAATAAATAGTTCCTTGATTTTGATAAATTGTTTCATTCGCTATGGCAATCTCTTGTTCTTCGTGTTTATAAAACATACAAACATTATCTTTGCAATCTTTAAATTTCCTTCTACCATATTTCAATAAGATAGCTTCAACCTTACGTCTTTCGGCTTCAAATTCAGCTTCTTTTTCAGTTAAAAAACAATTTCCCATACTTCTTCGATAATTATCAACTACACAATTATCCCAAGTAAACCTAAAATTACCCTTATAATTGTTAATATACCAATATCTATCACCATATTTTAAATCCCACACCGTTCTTGGTTTTGGTGGTGTGAGAAACTCTTTTAGCTTCTCTTCATCCACTTCATAACCTTTGTATTTTTCAACAATTTCTTCTACTTTAATCATTTTGACTTTCCTCTAACTTTCCCTAAATATTTGTTTTGTTTTTAAGAATGTATAATTATCAAGTTCTCTTACTTCACCATTTCTATTTTTAGCAATTTCAATAGTTACTTCTTGATAGTATTTCTTTTGGTCTTCTGGTGTTTCTCTTTGTTTGCTTTCTTTTAGCAAAAGCACATGAGTAGAACTATTTTCTATTTCTCCTGATGATTTTAAAGAGGACATACTAATGTTGTTGGTTTTGATTGAAGCTCTATCAAATTGACTTGCAACAAAAATAATAAGATTGTTATCTAAAGCTAGATTTCTTAATTCCTTCATGCAATGAGTAACCTTGTCATACTCGTTTCTACTGAAATTCCTATCTTCAGTTTCTAATAATCCAATATGGTCCACAAACACAATATTGATTTTGTTTGGATCTAACGAATTAAGAGTAACTGCCTTTAGCTCTTCTATTGATATAGAACCACTTTTGATGTAGGAATCATTGTCCTGTATTTTATCCCTAGCTTTTATATAGAAGTCCTCATTGATGATACCTTTGTTAAATTCATCAACTTTATGATCTGATGTAATTGCCAGCAATCTCTTAATCATGATTTTAGGTGAAACCTCTAGGTTGAAGTAATGACATTTGTACAGGTTCTTGTATTGTGACAAGGATTTGTACAGGTTTAATAGAAATGCTGATTTACCAAAACCACTAGTACCTGCAACAGTTACTAAATCAGTGATATCAAGTTTGAGGAAAAGGCTCAAAATACTAAACCCATCTATAGCAATCCCTTGGCTATCATCTGATATCATTTCGTCAATCATATCCTTGGATAGCGTTTCAACCTCTATTTCACAGTTTAGCTTTACAATCTCAGTCAGCCTCGAATAGTATTCATTCGTTGAGATTGTTCCGCTTACTGCACCTAGCTTAATCAATTCATCCTTTTTGTAATCTTCTAAAATCAATTTAGCATATCCCAATGCCATGGATTCTTTGTCGCTGTCAGCATACATGTTGTTGATATATACCTTTGTGACAAAATCCTTTGCTTCTTCAAAAATCATGTAATCAAGCATACGCTCAATATCCATTTTGTTTTCGTTCTTCAGATAGCGATAAAACTTCTTGTAAAGATTGCTCTTGAAGTAGTCTTCACTAAATTTGATTTTGTCTACTAATCTTCTATCATTGGATAAGATGCTTAAGAATTGAAATTCATTGTCATATCTTTTTACGTTGTTATCATTCATAACCATCCTTCATCTTAAGCTTCTTCCTAATCTCATCCAATTCTTCTTGTTCTTTTAAGTAGACTTTGTATTTTTTGAACTTATCTTGATAATCCAAATAAATCTCATTTTCTAAAAATGTTCTTGAATACATCATTGAAGTTCTATCACTTGCATTTTCTTTTGAATATTCTTTAGCAGCAAAAATAACTAGATCAATTTCTTCTTCATCAAATTCATGTTCCTTCCATGCTTCATAAGTATCTTTCTTCGAACCTTTCTTTTGATATGCCTTCCAAAATCTCACAAAATCATCATCAAAAATTGTTGTAGTTGTAGGAGTATCGTCAGATACTACTACATTCTTTATATTCTTTTCATTCTTGTTAGTGGTCGGTCGTTGGTCACTTGTTGGTCGTTCATTGGTCAATTCGTTGGTCACTTTTTGGTAATCATCATAATTATTTACTGATATAACAGTACCTTTGGAACTTGTTAAGATGGTCAATTCGTTGGTCATTTTTAGGTGTTCTAGTGCAGTCCTTACTTTACGCTCGGTCATTCCCGTTTCCTCAGCAATAATCTTCCTGCTGGTAAAGAAACTCCCTCGTTTAACCACATCACCTTTGTATCGCTGATCTTTATGATTTGCTTTTAACAAGCAATAGATAAAGACGTGTAGCGTACTGGAATCCTTGAACCATTCCCAATTTATCATTGACCTATACAATTTGAAAAATCCTAACTTTTTGTTTTCTTCAAACGACATACTAACCACCATTTTCTTTCAATAATTCTACAATTCTATAACCTGTTTCCTCTTTCTTACAAAAGTGAAACTCAACACCATATCTTTCTATTTGCGTGTTCATCCCTTTGTACAACATTTCACCAGTCATAAAACGTTGATGAAACATACTGTTTGGATTCCACCACTTTTTAACATCTTCAATAGATTTTATTTTGTCATCTTCAATCAGGAAGATAAGCTTTATTCCGTTTTCATTTGCTCTTATCATTTCTCGTTTGAAACGTGCGTGATCAGCACCCATATTAACAGCATATTCTCCTATGGATTGTTTTCTATCAATTGCACATTTGATATTTGAAAATGACATATAATCACCAACATCAAGCTTTTTGATAAGGTATTGAACACCTTGATTAGCAAAGTGTTCAAATATCCTTTCAGTTTGACTTGGTTTTTCTCTTGTATCTACTTGAATCAGCATTAAAATTGAATATCATCTGGAACTAAATCAGTTGGAAGATTTGGTTTTTCCATTGAAGTTGCAGGTTCTTTAGATTGTTTTGTTGGTTCAATAGAATATTTATGTTCAGCAATGCTTTTAACAGTTGTAAATGAAGGAAAATCAGTTCCCTCTTTTTCATCACCGAATTTATCAATGTAGACATTCTTCTTATAAACAACACCAACCAAATGATTTTTTAAATCGTTTGTATCATTGTTCCATTTGAATGTTTGATTTGATTCTTCTAAATAATTTAATAGATCCGCAAATGCATATTTAGCACCAGTATATTGGAAATTAAAATTAACGACTGCTTTCTTATTCCATTTAGTTGAATCGAATGTTTTTTCTCCACCAGCTTGTTGGTATTCCTTTAAATAAATATCTTTGAATTCTCCTTGTGCGATATCGAAGAAAACTTTTACAGTTTCTCCTTCGATACCAGTAGCAACGATTTTTCCTACATACCCTCCTGGTTGTAAGAACTTTCTTTCATATTCTTTTCTGTTGAAATTTAATTGCATTTCTTTTGTCTCCTTTTATTTCTTTATTGTTATAATTCCTCATAGGAGGTGATTAATATGCTTGTAAAATGTCGCATATACTTAAATGATGTTAAGAGTACTGAATTATCTATTTGTGATGACGTAACCATCAACAATGAGAAATTTACTGATTCAAAATTTAACAATGTTTATGATTTTCTTGTCAGTTTTCTAAATAGTTCTTTGCAATTCATTGATATTCATACTCTTGGTAAAAAATATGCTGTTAACAAGAATATGATTTCAAGAATTGAACAAATCAATTAATACTCATCATTAAATTTATAAAGGATTTCAACCAACTCTAAAAAAATTTTTATATCAGTTGGACTGAGGTCCTTTTTTATTAAATCAACTACTTTTTTAGCTAACTCAATTTTTTCTTCCATATGTCAACCTCACTATTTTATTTGGATGTTTTGTTTTTCTTCTAAATGACAATAATTACTCATATTGTCTTTAAGCCATGTGTTAATAGCTTTTTTGTTCAATGATTCAGTTACTTTGATTGTGTATAAATCAGTTAAACCTTTTTCTTTGAAATCATTTAGTAAAGATACTGCATCATCAACTGCAACTGATGTTGACTTTCTAAAACTGATAACAACTCTTGGTGTTTCAATCTTCTTAATACCATTTTCTAACATGAAGCTAGATAAGAAAGCTTTGGTATTGCTTACCTTGTTTTCTAAAACCTTTTTTCTTTCAGTTAGAACTTTGATTTCATCATCTAAGGCTCTCACATCACTCTCACGGTTTTTATTCATTAGAGCTAAATATGAGAGTTTTTGCTCCATGTTTTCATTTAATTGAGTGAAGAGAACTGGATCAGTAATTTCTCCAGTTTCTTCATTAACAAGATTTTCAATTTCTTGTGGAATTTCATATAACTTCATTTATTCATCCTCCTCAGTGTTTTTAACAACTTCAACTGCTTTATTTATGTGCATGCAGCTACCTGTAATTAGTAAGCCATCAACCATGCGATAATATCTACCACATCCCCAATCAAAAGGAATGTAATCTCCTACTTCATGTCTAGAATAAAGGTATTGATTGGCACCTTTTTCTTGTTGTGTTAAGGGTTTTTCAAATTTAAGTAAACTAATATGAGAATTAAGTTTTAACTCTAGAACCCTAATTTTTAGGCTTTCTATGACATCAATTTGTTTCCAATTACTGTCATTTAGAATAAATTCTCTTCTTAAATCATTATTCTTGAGCATTTCCTTCAACTCCTAACCCATAATATTCTCTGATAACTTCATCTACTTTTTTTAGATCATTATCAATTTCTTGTTCTTCAAACATTCCCATTGATGTTTTAGCAGTGGTAGTTCCGTCACTATTTGTTACAAATACATGATTGCCATCAACGATTTTTGCAAATAGCACATTTTCAAATAAAGCTTCAAATGTTCCTAATTGTGTATCAATCAATTTACCTGCAGTGATTGCTCTTGATTTTCCTGTATTTGTATCAACTTCAACATGATTTAAAAAGTAAACAATGACATCGTCATTTAATGTTTCAATATAGTTTTTTAAATCAATCATGTGACCTGCAATTTCATTGTATTTAGAATAGCCACCTTCTTTTGCTCTTTGTTGTTGCTCAAAGAACATTAAGTAATCACTATCATCAATAACAAAGGTTTTAACCTTATCTTGGAATTTTTTCATGTATTGTTTGATGACATCATATCTTTCGCTGTAAGCCATGTTTGTCATCTTGATTACATTAATATCCGTTTTAAAAGGAAGTCTTGATTTGTGTAAGCTAAACACTAAAACTTCACTCTTATTGAAATTTCTTAAAGAAGCTGATTTTCCAGCTCCACTCTCACCGTTAATTAAAACTGCTAAACCCATTAAAATTTCCCCATTTCTTTATCTATTTCTTTGATGATTTCCTCTTGTTCATAAAGAGCATCATCCAATTTATCTTCAATTTCTAACAGAACACTTTCAAAAGGTTTGATTGTAATTCCTGCTCCAACATCATAATTAAGCAGTTCTTCTACACCTTTTAAAAAGTTATCTATTCCACTAACATCCACTTGCCATGATTTAAGTTCCTTCATAGCGTTTTTTAATTTGATAACTGTGCTATTGATACTTTTCCTAGACTTTATTAAATCTTTCTCAGTCATATCGTCCATCTTTCAACTTCCTTTCATATTCAGAAAGCTCTTGATTTAATGAACTGCTTAAACTGAAATCAGCACTATCCCAATGATCTTTCATATCCAATAGAAATATCTCATGTTTAAGATGATCTATTTTTTCTTCAAGTTGTTTCTTTGTCACTAAATTCACTCCCTCTTGATGTATATTTCTTTGTACTTGACACCAAAACTATTGCTTTGATGTTCTACCCATACGTCAATTACGTTATTTTTAACTGCTCCACCACAATCTTCGGCCACGTAAATTTGTCCATCAATCATGATTTCGCTTCCATATGGAATAACTGATGGGTCTACAGCAATCGTATGATTGACTTGTGCCTTAACTCCCGTAGAAGTTAAATCTCCAAACTCATCTTCTCCATACCAATATGCTGTAATTCTAAAGACCCCTAATGATCTTCATTTTTGAAGTTCTTCAACTTGTTTTTCAAGTTGTTGCTTTTCAATTTGAATACACTCATATTTTGCTTTGTATGATGTATTCTCTTGTATTAAAGATTGAGCTTCATCTAATTCTTGTTTATAAAGCTCAAGTTGTTTTGTTTGTTCTTCATACTTTGCTTCTACTGATTTTGCTTGAGCATAACCAGCTCCACCAAAGATTAGACCTGCAACACAAATTCCAAATAATGTTACTTGCGCTTTTTGACTTAATCTCACCATATTTGCAATTCCTCCTGAATTCGTTTATAATTTATGTGCTATGTTGTGCGCTCGTTTGTTTTGACGAGTGCTTTTTTTCATTTAAAGAATTAAGTAATGCAATGATCAATTGCTCACTAGGACTTTTACTGAACTTATTCATATAATCCTCAAACGCTTTCCTTGGAATGTGTACGTTTCTTCTGGTACCAGATATTGCAACACTTCCAGGAAAACATCCTTGTTGAATTGCATTGATAATAAATTCTCTGCTCTTGTGAGTAATCTTCATGACTTCTTCAACTGAAATGTTGTTTTCATCCATGAGTTATTCCTCCTTTCATAAAGCTCTAACTAAAATTGCAAGACAGTTACCAATAAAACAAGATACTGCAATAACTGTAACTAATCCTCTTGCTGTCATTTTGCATTCCTCCTTGGTTTTTTAGATAAATAATTAGCTAGTTCATAATATGATTTCACAAACCAATCACGATCTTTTTTTAAATAAATCAGCATGATTATTAACAGCACATTAAGTAGAAATGACATGTATAACCACCACTTCATAATTCCACATCCTTCCTATTTAAAAACTTTCTCAAGTGCTTGTTCACGTAACGCGTCATATTCATCTCTTGAAATAAGACCCAATTCGTAAGCAACAGAAAGAACACCACGTAAATACATGTGTTGCGCATTTACAGCTGTACAGCATGTATCAAGCTTTGATTGCTTTTTTTGATATTCTTCAACTGAACAATCTTCAAATCCTTTTGTCGCTTCTTCTTTGCGTTTGATTAGTTCATCAAGATATCTTTGTTCAAATTCAATCTTGTTTTTGATAACTTTTACTTGTTCTGTTTTAGTCATAACTTTTTTCTCCTTCCTACTACTGACCATCAAGGAACCAACCTCTATTACAAAATGAAAACTTCACATATTGTATTAAAAAGAAATTTGTTATTAATTTGGTGTTTCTATGATCATCAACTTTAGGAATCTAATAAAATAGGCTTTGCTAGAGATTGATTCCTGGATGATCAGTAATTTTATTTAATTGTTTTAAGCTAAGCTATCTACATATTCTTTAGCTTTTTTTGCCTTGTGATAATTGCTTACGTCAAGACCTGCATACTTTCTTTGAAATTCCAAGATCTCTTGTTGACTGAATTTTCTACCACGCCCTAATCTGATAGGATGAAATATTTCAAGGTCAATAAAGTTAAGTAACTGGTCTCTTGAAATTTCTAGATCTTCACGTAGTTCTTTTTCAGTGAGCATCTTTGTTGGTCTGACTTCCATGTGTATCACTCCTTTCTTTTCTTTCATCATTACGACAAGAACTTATTAACAAAGTAAACTTGCCCTTTACCTGTAACTTTAGTAGTTAGGGTAATTCTTGTACTTCCATCCGGATTGCTGATTGTTCTTTCTTTAACTTCAAACAATCCCATATCCATTGCTCTTTGAGTCGGTTGATTTCTTCTTGAACCACTTTTAATCAAGTAACCATTCTCTCTCATCCACTCAAACAAGCGATTTTGACCGATTTCATAACCATTTTGTCTAATAAGCTTTGCTAACTGACCTATCAAGATTGATTCATCACTAGCACTTACTGCATCAGCAAACAATGCCTTTGGTTTCAACTCCTTGTTTTCTTCCATCAGCGCTTTAACTTGCTTTCTTGAATATTCCAAAGCTCTATTCATTACCGCTTCAGGACTATTCCATCTTCTTTCTAGTTCCAAGAAGTATTGTCTAACTTCTTTACCTTTGTCACTTCGTTGGATCATTGCAATTTCTTTTGCCATGTCGAGAGTGATTTCATAATCAGTTGATGGTCTACCACCTTTAGGGTTTTGGACAATTTTGTCCATAACTTCTCGGTAATCAATTTCTTGACTAAATCCGTATTCAGCCATTCTTCCAAACCACTTTTTAAATGGAGTTTCAATTTCTAAAAACTCATGTAATTCTCTTGCTGATAATGTAATGCGGTCATTGGCATAATTGACCTTTAACAATTCGTTCATCTTGATTTCTCCTTTCATAATTCTTTAAGGTTGCTTTTAATTCAACTTTTTATTTAAAAAAATAATATCTCTTTCATGCTTTGTTAATTTTAAAGCGTATGTTAGTCCAACAATCTCTGAAGCTGTAAATTCCCCCACACCGTTTAATCTATTGTATAAAGTTTCCCTTGAAATATAGGATTTTCTTGCAATAGCGGTCATAGTCATTCCACTATCTTCAATTTTTTCTTTGAGTTTCTTTATATCTGTCATTTTTCCTCCTTTCAAAAGTTGCATATTATTCAACCCACACATAATATATCACGTAGTTGAATTTGTGTCAACCTTATACGCAAAAATGTTGAATAATTTTACAACTTATGATATTTTATAATTGTAGAAAGAAAATGAGGTGATAAAAAATGCTTGAGTTGTATAAAAATATAAAAAAACAACGTCAACAATTAAATTTAACACAAACTGAATTAGCTCAAAAATTAGGTTATGCCGACAAAAGTATGATAGCAAAAATTGAAAAAGGACAAGTTGATTTGCCACAATCGAAAATAATAGCATTTGCTGATGCATTAGAAACAACTCCTGGTTTATTAATGGGATGGAGTGAACCAAATGCACAAAATGATATAACTGATAATGCAGATAATCTTTATAAAATAGACAAAATCAAGCTACCATTATTAGGAACTGTTGCTTGTGGAGAACCAATATACGCTGACGAAGATAGAGAAAGCTATATTATGGTTGGTACTGATATGAAGGCTGACTTTTGTTTAAAGTGTCAAGGAGATTCAATGATCAACGCAAGAATTTATGATGGAGATATAGTTTTTGTTAGAAAACAAGATATTGTAAATAATGGAGAAATTGCAGTTGTAATAATTGATGATGAAGCTACATTAAAACGTTTTTATTATTATAAAGAACAAAACCTTGTTATCTTAAAGCCTGAAAATCCAAAATATGAAGATATTGTTTTATCAGGTGACAAATTAAACGAAGTGAAAGTTCTTGGAAAGGCTATCGCTTTTCAAAGTGATGTAATTTAGAACAACCATTTTTTATAATAAATATGAAGGAGGAAGAAAAAATGGCAGTAAACAATGAAGTGATTTTAAGTTGGAGTTTTTTAAAAAAGGTTGAACCAGACAAAGCAATGAAAGAAATATTAGTAGAAGGAGAAGAAATCTTACAATGTTATCAAACTGCTAGAGATCAAGCAGCACTAACAAATAAAAGGATTATTATCATGGACAAACAAGGAATAACAGGAAGCAAAGTAGAAATATATTCATTACCTTATCGTTCTATTGATATGTGGTCAACAGAGAATGCAGGTAAATTATTTGATATCAATGCAGAGCTTGAACTTTGGACTAAAGCAGGTCACTTTAAAATCAAAGTAAATTCTAATTGTGATATAAGAGAATTTGACCAAATCTTAGGTAAAGCAATACTTAGTAATCAATAAAGTTTAGAGAGAAGAGGATTAAGGAAATGAAAAAGAAAAAATGGACTTGGTGGAAGATTTTATTAATTATAGTATTTTCCCCTTTTGCTGTACTTTATTTTGGAGGAAAGTATCTATTTAAATTTTACAAATCAGATAGATTTACAACAAAACAAAAAGCCGTTTATACAGTGATTGGTGTATGTGTACTAGCTTTTATTAGTGTAATTGTAGACATGAATAAAGGCCCTGAATTAAAAAAAGTAGAAATAGCTGATATCACTTTATATAAAGGAAAATCGCAAAAAGTAAAAATGACTTGTTTGCTGTAATTATTATAATGGCGACGTTATTGAATAAAAGATATAAAGATATGTTTCTATTCGAAATAGTTAATATATTAGAAGGATTTGAAAAATTAGAATTGTCTACAGGTAAAGGTATACTAGAAATATTATCCCTTCCTAATGATTTTATTGATAAATTAAAACAATTAAAAGAAAAATAAAAAACTCCCCTGCTACCAACAGGAGAGTAAAAATAAGGTACTACCAATACCTTAAATAAAAAGAAACTCGCTAAAGTCCTTTTACGTACTCAATTTTACCATATAGAGCACGTTCAAGGCAAATATAATTGAAAGGACGTGTTTTTATTATGGCTAGAAAAGTCACATATAAGCGTAGACCAAATAATAGTGGTACTGTAGTAAAACTATCAGGGAAACGTAGAAAGCCCTACTGTGCTAAAATTTCAAGTGAAGAACGTGACATAGTTACAGGAAAAAAGAAACAAGTAACTATTGGTACTTTTGAAACTGAGCTTGAAGCATTAAATGCCCTATCACTTTATCATCTTACAAATCAAAAAACTTTGAATGAAAAAGAAGCATCTGCCCTATCACCTGATTTATATGATCAAATAAAAAAGAAACGTGATGAAAAAATTCCAACATTTAAAGAGATATTTAATATTTTAAATGCGGAAGAATTTACTCAATTATCATACCAAGCAAAAGCTGGCTATAATTCATGGATAAAACATTTTGAACAGATATATGATGAGAAAATTAATAAAATAACCTTACAGGACTTACAAATTATTTTTGACAATGATAAGTGTGGCCAAGGTACAAAAATACACATGAAAGCATTATGCGCTAAAATATTCAGATATGCTGTTATTCATCAATATATCAGTCGAGATGATGATTACATTGAATTTATCAAATGTGGAAAAGAAGAAAGAAGTAAGATGCATTATGCTTTCTCAATTGATGAAATTAAACGTTTAAAAGATGAAAACACTACTACAGCTAAAATTATACTCATTTATATTTTTAGCGGTCTAAGAGCAAATGAACTATTAAATATTAAAAGGAAAGATATACATATAGATGAAACTTGCACTGATGATGGGATTGAAAGAAAAATATCTTATTTAGTTACAGGATCTAAAACAGATGCTGGAAAAAATAGGGTTGTGCCCATCCACGATAGTATCAAACCATATGTTAAAGAATTACTATTGCCAAAAGGCAAACGAATTGTTGACCAAAGCTATACAAATTTTATAAATGAACATTTCAATCCATGCTTAAAAGAATTGAACATGAAACATACCCTTCATGATACAAGAGTTACTTTCACTACCCTTTGTCAATTAAACAATGTTGATGTATTTTCTAGAAAACGTATACTTGGACATAAAATGAGAGATATTACTTTTGATACATATACCAGCACTGTAATCAATAAATTATATACGGAAATCAACAAAATAAAGATTTAAATTTTGTTACTAATTTGTTACTAAATGAGTACATTTTACCCCATTTTACTAGTCAAAATCCTTGATTTTAAGCCATTTTTTGTATGCAGGATTTTCCCTTTCAGAAAACCAAATAAAAATAGATTTTTATTAAAAAAAATATTATAATAATTTATATTGATATAATGGAGGTTTTTTATGAACATACTTTTAGTAAGCGATAGTCATGGTTATGATGAAGAGTTAAAAAATGTTTTAGAAAATGTAAAATGTGAAGTTAATATACACTGTGGAGACAGCTGTTTTGATAAAAATTCAAACTTTTTGAAGGCATTTTCTATCATTGTAGATGGAAATCATGATCAAGGATATTTTCCAATTTACAATACTTTACAAACGCCTTTAGGAAGTATTTTAATTACACACGGTCATAAATTTGATGTCTATGCAGGATATGATTGTCTAGTTGATTATATGAATAAAAATAATATAAATATTTGTTTTCATGGACATACACATGTTCCTCATTATGAGATATATAAAAATAAAATCTTTGTCAATCCTGGAAGTATTATGTTTAATAGAGGTGAAACACAATGTGGAAGCTTTGCAATTATTAATATTTCAAATAAACTAAATGTCAACTTTTATGATTCTAGAACATTAAAAAAAATATCCCAATCTTTAATTGATAAAGATCAAGATATTTTAAATGAATTCAAACGTTTTGCACGTCAAAAATAAAATTACTTTAAATTACGCTCTTCGTTTCTTTTTCTTTTATACTCAATAATAAACATAATTTCTTTTAAATCATCATCAGGAAGTTCAGTAAGTAAACGAGCAATATTGGCAATATTATAATAATCATATTTTTTCCCGCTCATTATTTCTTCTACACTTCTACCATATAAATTTGAAAACACTTTTAATTCGCTAACAGTAATGTCTCTTTTACCATTTTCTATATCGGAAATTGCAGAATGAGGAACATTTAAATGTGCAGCAACATCTTTTTGTGTCAAATGTTTAAAATTACGATATGAACGTAATCTTTTTGCTAATTCAGTATCAATCGCCATACAATAATCCTCCCTTACAAAAATTTTAGCATTTTCACTAATGACATTCAATTACATTTTTTTATTTATCTTTTTTTTAAAAAAATATCTAAAAAAATAACATACTATTTTGTAAAATATCCTTGAAAAACATTATAATTCTTCTTATTTTCAGATAATTGATGATTTACAATATTTAAATAATCATCAATTATTGTTTGAATTTCATCAGATTTTTCATCTAAGAAGTTTAATAAAACATAATCTATATTTAAATCATTAATTTTATCAAAATAGAAACGATGCGTATGCAAAATATAATTATTACAATAACAATCAGTAATTATTTTAAAATTCATCTGTTTTCTATCTTTTAAACAATATGAATGTTTTTTACATAATTGGCATCCTTTTTGTTTTTTTGAAAAATAATGATTTGAAATTATACAATGTTTTAAATTCATATTAATAATTTGTGAATATGCTGTAAAATAAATAGCTTTATCCACTGTAAAAGATTGTATTTCATTTTTTGATGTTTCATAAGAAACAACAAATGGTAAATCAAATTCTTGAGCTGCTTTATTGTTAGTAATATTCATATGGTATCCCAAAATGATATTTTTATTACTTATAAGGTTTAATGCCCCAAAATCATTTATTTGAATTGATTGACATTTTTGATAATATGAACTATTTAAAAATTCATTAAAATCATTTTCATCATATAAAAATGGGACATACGGTATATATTTATCACTTTGTGCTTTATATTGGTAAAAAGGAACAAATACTTGATCAATAGCATCTAATTTTACATTTTTAAGTTGTGAAATATCAAAAACTTGAATAGCTACTTTTTTATGATCAATATCTTTTTTGAATTCATGATGAGGTTGTTCTATTTTATTAATTTTTCTAGAAGAAACATCTAATATTTCTTTTTGTAATTCCTCAATAGCACGTCTTCTTAAAGTATTTAATTCCTTAATTGAAATAGTTCCATCATTAGGAAAACGTATTGAACATTTTTCTAAATAAAATGTCGTATTTCCTAACTTAGATAATTGTTCTTTTATTCTTTCATTAGTTAAAGAAACACTCTTTGCTTTTTCAATGCATTGATTACTTTTAACAATTATTTTTTTATTTTTATAAATAACGGTCAACTGTAATGGCATATCTATTAAACCAAATACTTTCATTTGTATTGGTAACTTAATATGTTCATCTTTTATATATTTATTATTATTTTCTACAATTTTTGAATCAACAACTTTATAAACATCTTGAAAATCTAATAATTGATCCATTTCTATAGAAATCAGATCTCCTTGATAAGCAACATTAACTAATTTGTTGTTTTTATATAATTTTGTAATTGTACGCGTAAAATCATTTTTAGGAAAATAGATACGATCATTTTGATAAAGTGTATCAGATAACTTAATATCTAGTATTTTTCTTTTTTTAGAATAATTAACTATTTTACCAATTTTAACTCCTTGATTCCCAGGAATATCTTTTGCTAAATTTATATAATCTTGAAATAAAAAACCTTGAGTAAAACCTCTATTAAATACTTTTTTCATACTTAGAATATCTGGATTATATATTTTTTGAGCAAAATAATGATCAATTGCTTGACGATAAGCCTTTACAACTTCTCCTACATATTCAGGTCTTTTCATGCGCCCTTCTATTTTAAATGACTTAATTCCTGCTTCAATAAGTTCAGGAACCTTTTCAATTGTACATAAATCCATTGGTGATAATAAATATTTTTGATTTTCAATATTTTTTCCATCTTCTAATAAAGAATAAGGCAATCTACATGGTTGTCCACATTCTCCTTTATTACCACTTCTTTTAGCAATCATTGAAGACATTAAACATTGTCCTGAATAAGACATACAAAGAGCACCATGCACGAATACTTCAATATCAATTGGACAATTTTGACATATTGCTTTAATCTCACTAATATTCATTTCTCTTGCAAGAACAACACGATCAATATTTTGATCAGCAAAATAGCGTACACCTTCGATATTTCTTACACTTGCTTGTGTTGACATATGTATTTCTATTTCAGGAAAATATTTTTTTATAAGAGAGCAAAGCCCCATATCTTGAATAATAAGAGCATCTATTCCAATTTGATAAAGATATTCTAAATAAGGAATAATTTCATCAATTTCTTGGTGATTGTAAAGAGTATTCACTGTAACATACAGTTTTACATCTCTTAAATGACAATACTGTACAGCTTCTTTTAAAGCATCATAATCAAAATTATGCGCAAAAGCACGAGCTCCAAATTTTTGTCCACCTAAATAAATAGCATTAGCGCCATTTTGAACAGCAGCGACTAATGCTTCAAAGCTCCCAGCAGGAGCTAATAATTCTATATCTTCTCGTTTTTTCATGAAAAACCTCCCTAGGCTTTTACTAATTCAACACATAATTTAGCTGAATTTTCACTAGCAATCTTTAAATATTCATCAAATTGCATAGAAGATTCACCATGACCATAAACATCTGATAAAGATCTTGTTATAATAAAAGGAATACCAAATTTATAACAAGTATGTCCTACAGAAGCAGCTTCCATTTCAGAACATAATGCATCTGAAAAATCTCTTTTTATTTTAGAAACTTGTGTTTCTTGAGCAATAAATTGATCTCCTGAAACAATTAAACCAACATTTTCATTTATTTTCATTTTATGGAGAATGTTTTTTGCTTTATTAACTAAATTTTCATCTGCTGGAATTAATGTAGGAAGCTCTGGTAATTCTCCCACAGGACGTCCAAAAGCTGTTAAATCAACATCATGATATGCCACATGACTAGAAATAACAACATCTCCTACATTTTGACTATCTTTCAAGCCACCTGCTGATCCAATATTGATTACATAATCAATATCATAATTTGTAAGTAATAATGTTACACATATTGCAGAATTTACTTTTCCTATTCCACCTTGTAAAATAACAACTTCTTTATCAGCAATTTTTCCTTCATAAAAAACACAGTCTAAAATTTTATTTTCATGAATTTCTGTTGTTTTATTTAATAAAGCTTTTACTTCTTCCTCCATTGCTCCAATAATACCAATCATAAAATCACCCCTTTTGACATACAAATATAATTCTTTCACATTCTTCATGATATTCAGAAAAATCACTATATAACTTAATATTTTTAAAACCTATCTTTTCTAACATTTCTATATATGTTTCTACATCATAAGTTTTTTGGAAATGCTCTTCATACACTCGATCATTTTCAACTTTATCAATTATTTCTACACTATGCTTTACATATCCTTTACTAATACGATCAACATGCCAATGAAAATAAAAATCATCCTCATCATTTTCTTCGTCATAATTTTTTAAAATAGTTTCCATTTTATACATAGAATCTATATCAAAAATAAATGTTCCGCCTTTTTTTAAAGAGGCATACGTATTTTTAAAAGCTTGTTTAATATTCTTTAAATCAATAACATAATTTAAAGAATCACATAGGCAAAGGACTAAATCCAATTGATTGTCGACTGCAAAATCACACATGTCAATACGTGATAACATCACATCAGCCTTAAAGTCCATACATTTATACTTAGCTACTTCCAACATATCTTTTGATATATCAGTTGCACAAACTTGTTTACCTAAATGTGCCAATCGTATTGCAATTTCTCCAGTCCCACAACCAAGTTCTAAAACTGTTTGATAATTTTTAACATGTTCATTAATAAATTGAATATAATCATTATAAAAATCTTGATCCATTAAACTATCATAATAATAGGCAAATGCTTCGTACGACATTATAAAATATCCTCTACTTGAACAACTGGCTTATCAGACCATAGTTTTTCAATCCCATAATTTTTTCTTTCTTCTGGATCAAATAAATGAACAATAATATCTCCATAATCCATTAAAATCCATTTACTATTTTTTCTACCTTCAATATTTTTTACATAGAATCCTTCTTTATCACAAGCTTCCTCAATATGATCTTTTAAAGCAAGTAGCAATCTTTCATTATTTGCAGTTGCAATCACAAAATAATCACAAATTGGACTATCAATAGACATATCAATCACAACAATATCCTCTGCTAGCTTTTCATCTAATACTTTTACAATTGTTTTTAACTTATTCATTTAAATCTCCTTTACAATATACTTGATAAACATCAAAAAAACATTCATCAATCGGTCTATTTTTTTTCTTTGAAAATTTATAAAAATTTTTTAATTCACCTTTAAATCCTTCTAAAATATTCTTTTTACATAATGCAATTTGTTTTGAAGAATCATATCCTCTTAACGGATCTAACTTATCTGCACAATATACACACATATCTAATAAAGACATATTTATTGATGCAGTTGTATGATGACGAATTGCTTGTAATATTTCACCATCTTCAATCATAAAATCTTTTTGAGCCAAATATGTCGATAACCATTGATGATAAATAGCTCTTGGTTTATCAATATAAGCATTAAAAAATTCTTTCATCAATGCATCTTCTTGTTCCTTATCCATTTCTTTAGCTATATCATGTAGCATACCTGCAATATAAGCCTTTTTACCATCAATTCCATTAGAAATAGCAAATTCTCTAGCAAGCTTAGCAACAGAACATGTATGTTTAAATCTTTTTTCACTCATATAGCCTGAAACAAAATTTTCCAAATACAATCCATTTTGACATGCATATGTATAAACATTTTTATCAACAATTTCTCGATGTCCTGCTTTGAATTCTGTGCTTGATTCAGAAGTTGAATCTGTTTGAATAAATGCAAAATGATATTGTTTTAAAACATCATTCTTTTTGTATCCTTTTCTATCAAACGCTACTAATTGAACAAGTTTACTGATTTCTTTAGCATCTTTCCATTTATCAAATTGACTTGCTTGATCCATTCCCATTATAAAATAAAGCTGATCATTTACATAAATTTTTTTCAATTCTTTAATTGTATCAATAGTATAATTTTTTTTATTATCTTTACGATCAATTTCTAATGTACACACTTCACATTTTGGATTATCTTTAAGAGCAATTTGAATCATTTCAATGCGTTGTTGATTATTGGCAACACTATCTTCTTTCCAAGGATTATGTTTTGTAGGTACAATTAACATCTTATCGAGTTGAAGAGATATAATTGCTTCATTTATAATTCTTGTATGACCTAAATGAATAGGATCAAATGAACCACCAAAAACACCTATTTTCATGGTAAACGATAAATTTCCTTTTCACTTTCTCGATATAAAATAATTGTACGCCCTAATATTTGAACAACATCAGCATCTGTTTTTAAAGATAACTCTTGTGCAATTTCATTTTTATCTTGTTGACAACTTTCCAAAATTTTCACTTTAATAAGTTCTCTTGATTCTAAAGCTTCATCAATTCCAATAATTTGCTTTTCATGCAAACCATCTTTACCGATTTGGAAAATGGCATTTAAATGATGTGCTTCATGTCTTAAAAATCTTTTTTGTTTTCCAGTTAACATATAATATCCTCCTAAATTAACGCTTCTCTTATAAATACTCCAACTTGTTGAGGAGCCTTCACTTCTATTAATGCATTTGGACATTGAATTGTCACAAATCCCAATCCTGAAATAACAACATCTACTTTCTTTTCAGGTAATCTAAATTGATATGTTTTAAATGATTGAACATTTTGTATATCTTCAATCTCCGGTTTTAATGTTTTATGGCGATTATAAAGAGCATCAGCATTTTCTAATTTTGTACGATGAATTTGTAATCTTCTATGAAAATAACAAGTCATTGATGTTTTTGAACCGCTTAAAAAATCTAAACGTGCTAATCCTCCAAAGTATAACGATTGTTGACAATTTAATTGATAATTGACAGGACGTAATTCACTTTGTGGTAAAATATCTTTTAATGTGTTTTCATCAATAAGATGTGCAATCTGATGTCTATTAACAATTCCAGGACTATCATAAATTGATGAATTTTCATCTAAAGGAATTTCAATAAGATCTAATGTAGTTCCAGGAAATTCACTTGTTGTAATTAAATTATCTTGAACATCACTGTATGCTTTTAATAAAGCATTAATTAAAGATGATTTACCAACATTTGTTGCACCTACAACATAAACATCTCGACCATTTCTATATTGTTCAATCATTTGCATCAATTCATCCAAATGATAATTCTTTTTACCACTTGTAAGCAATACATCTAATGGTTTAATTCCTTCTAACTTGAGTTGTCTTCTTAACCAATGAATAATCTTTGTATCTTTAATTGAACGAGGTAAAATATCCCTCTTATTTCCAACAACAATGACATCATTATAATTAATATGTCGTACTAATCCTTGTATTAAACTACCATTAAAATCAAACAAATCAACAAGATAAACAACTAAACAATCTTTTTCTCCAATTTTATTGAGAATTTCAAGAAAATCATCATCTGATAAATTAGTTGCTTGTAATTGATGATAATTTTTCAAGCGAAAACATCTTTTACACAACACTTGATTTCTATCTAATGCATTTTTAGGTACAAATCCAATCTTTTTTTCATCTTCACTTTGAATAATAGCTCCACAGCCATAACATCTTAATTCTTCCATAAATTACCTCTCTTTATCACATAACAATTGTACCCTATTATACTTGATTTTTAAAGAAATGTTAAGTAAAAGAAATATTAATTTTATTTATCATCTTTTGTCAAAAAATGCATTAATTATAATGAGGTGATCAGCATATTTTCGTTATTGCTTTCATTATTAAGTAATGCTTATTTTATTTCTTATATTAAATCAAAAACTTTTGATTTACCACTTACTTTTAAAGAAGAACAATTCTATTTACAAAAAAAATGTAATGGTGATAAAGCAGCAAGAGATCTACTCATTGAAAAGAATCTTAGGCTTGTTGCTCATATTGCTAAAAAATATAACAATAATAGAGACTTACAAGAAGATTTTATTTCAATTGGTACTATCGGTCTTATAAAAGCGATTGATAGTTATAATATTGATAAAAAAACAAAACTTGCTACTTATGCATCAAAATGCATCGAAAATGAAATTCTCATGCATCTTAGAGCAGCAAAAAAATTAAATCAAGAAATTTCTTTAAATGAGGTAATTGGTGTAGATAAAGACGGAAGTGAAGTTGTTTTAGAAGATTTAATTGATAATAAAGAAAAACCTATTTTAGATCAAATATATGAAACAGATAATCTACAAAAGCTTATTCAATGTTTTAATGTATTAAATCAAAAAGAAAAAGATATTTTAACAAAACGTTATGGATTGAATTCTACCCAAAAAATGACACAAAAAGAAATTGCTAAAGAATATCATATTTCTCGTTCTTATATTTCTAGAATAGAAAAACGTGCACTTATTAAACTTTTAAAATGTTATTTACAAGAAAAAGAAGGATAAAATTCCTTCTTTTAAAATTCATCATCATTTAAAATATCTTCTAATGTGATTTTTTCATATTTAGTTGTATTTTTCTTTTTTGAAACAACTGCTTCTTTTTTTACAGGAACTTCTTGAATATCAAAATCATCCAATAAAGTTTTTTCCTTTTCTTCTTTTAATTCTACAACAGATGATTCTTGACTGACTTGTGTTAAATCATAATCATCTGTTGTAATATTTTGATTACGCTTGCTCCATAAAATAGATTCATCTTTTTCTAATTTTATAAATGACGAAAATCTTGATTCTAATGAAACATAATTGAAATCTGTTGGCTTATACGTATAATCAACTGATTTAGTTGTATATGTTGTAGCACTTTCTTTAGATGTAAGAACAAATGCATTTTTTATATAAATTGTTTTTGTTTTTAGGTTTTTATATAATGTTGTTCCTTTAGTTGTACGTTTACATGCAGGAATATCATTAAGTTTCAAACGTTTCATTTGTCCATCTTGACTCATAATTAAAACAGAATAATTTTCTAATGGGTTAAAAATATCTATTGCAGCTACTGTATCATCTTTTAAATTTAATGCTTTAATACCTGCAGCCTTTAATCCTACAATCGATACTTCTTGTTCACTATATAACCCTCCATATCCAGCCTTTGTAGCGACAAATACACCTTGATGATCATCCGTAAGTAAAGCATTAAGCATTTCATCGTTTTCTTTCATTTTCATACACATTATTGCTTTTGAATATCTAGAAACTTCAAAATCTTTTAAAAGTGTTCTTTTGATTTGACCATTTTTTGTTGCCATTAAAACATAAAGTGGCAAATTAAAATCTTTAACAAGTATTGTCGAAATAATCTTTTCATCAGACGCTACTTTTACAAGATAACTTACATGTTTACCTAAATCTTTCCATTTAAATTCTTCTATTTTATGAACTGGAATAAATAAATAATTTCCTTTATTGGTAAATAACAATAAATGATTTAAAGTATTTGCATGATGTAAAGAAATAAGAATATCATCATCTTTTTTACCAAATGGAATATTTGCACTTGCTTTCATTGATCTTTGTGAAACACGCTTAATATAACCATCTCTAGTAACAGATACATAAATATCTTCAGAAATAATCATAGCTTTTTCATCAATCTTAATTTCACTAATTTCTTCTTTGATTTGTGTTAAACGAGGCATTGGATATTTTTGTTTAATTTCTTTAAGACGTTTAATAATAACTTGACGTAAAACATCATCACTTTCTAATATTTCATTTAATCTTTGAACACGTTTTTCAAGTTCTGCTTTTTCTTCTTGTAAAGAAACAATATCAGTATTCGTTAATCGGTAAAGTTGTAACATTACAATCGCTTCTGCTTGTTTTTCAGAAAATGCATATTGTTTTATTAAGTTATTCTTAGCATCACTTTTGTCTTTTGATGCACGAATTGTTTTTACAACATCATCCAAAATAGAAATTGCTTTAATTAATCCATCAACAATATGCAAACGTTCATTGGCTTTATTTAAATCATATAAACTTGCTCGTGTTACAACATCAATTTGATGATCAATATACCCATCTAAGATTTCTTCAATTCCCATTAAAACAGGTCTTTTATCTTTAATGGCTACCATATTATAGTTGTAGTTTTTTTGTAAATCCGTATTTTTATAAAAATAATTGAGAGTATTTTGAACATTTACCGTCTTTTTCAAATCAATAACAATTCTCAAACCTTCTCTGTCTGATTCATCTCTTACTTCTAAAATACCATCGATATTCTTATTAAAACGAATCTCATCAATTTTTCTTACTAATTCAGCCTTATTTACTTCATAAGGAATTTCAGTAACCACAATTTGATTCATGTTTTTTTCTTCAATAATTTCAGTTTTTGCTCGAACAATAACCTTACCTTTTCCTTTTTCAAATGCTTTTCTAATACCATCTATTCCTTCTACTATAGCTCCTGTAGGAAAATCAGGCCCTTTGATAAATTCCATTAATTTATCTAAATGACAATGAGGATATTTAATTCGATGAATTGTAGCATCGATAACTTCTTGTAAGTTATGTGGTGGTATATCCGTTGCATATCCTGCAGATATTCCAGTAGATCCATTGACTAAAAGATTAGGATATGCCGCAGGTAAAACTGTTGGTTCATACTCTGTATCATCAAAGTTTAAAGACATTAATACAGTATCTTTATCTAAGTCTCTTAATAATTCACTTGCAATTGGTGAAAGTCTAGCCTCTGTATAACGCATGGCTGCAGCTGGATCGTTATCAATTGATCCGTTATTTCCTTGCATATCAATTAATGGTGCTCTAATCTTCCATTCTTGTGAAAGACGAACCATTGCATCATAAACTGACGTATCACCATGAGGATGATAATTACCTATAACATTTCCTACAGTTTTTGCTGATTTACGATAAGGTTTATTGGCCGTATTGCCTTCTTTATTCATTGAATAAAGAATTCTACGTTGAACAGGTTTTAATCCATCACGTACATCAGGAAGTGCACGTTCTTGAATAATATATTTTGAATATTTTCCAAAGCGATCACCCATGATAGCTTCTAAATTCATTACAATTTTTTTATCAGACATACTGACCTCCTAAATTTGATAATTATCTTCTAATGTAAATTGTACATTTTGTTCAATCCACTCACGTCTTGGTTCAACTTTATCGCCCATCAAAACAGTTACATTACGTTCAACTACAGCTGCATCATCAATTGAAACTTGAATCAATGTTCTCGTTTCTGGATCCATTGTTGTTTCCCACAATTGAGAAGCATTCATTTCTCCTAAACCTTTATAACGTTGAACATTATATCCTCTGCCAATTTTCTTTTTAGCATCTTCAAGTTCATAATCTTCCCAACAATAAATAACTTCTTCCTTTTTCCCGCTTTTTTTAGACACTTTATAAAGTGGTGGAAGTGCAATATAAACTTTTCCTGCTGTAATCAAATCCTTCATATATCGATAGAAGAAAGTTAATAATAATATTTGAATATGTGCACCATCAGTATCAGCATCTGTCATAATAATAACTTTATCATAATGGCTATCTTCAACTTTAAAGTCTGCACCAAATCCAGCACCAATGGTATTGATTAAAGTAGCAAGTTCTTCATTTTTTAAAATATCTTGTAACGATACTTTTTCACTATTTAAAACTTTTCCTCTTAAAGGTAAAATAGCTTGATATTTTCTATCTCGCCCTTGTTTAGCACTACCTCCGGCAGAATCTCCTTCGACTAAATAAAGTTCATTTTTCTTTTTATTTTTAGTTTGAGCAGGAGCTAATTTACCACTTAATATTCTTTCTTGTCTTGCACCTTTTCCTTTTCTTGCAGCTTCTCTAGCCTTTCTTGCTGCATCTCTTACTTGAGCAGCTTTAATCATTTTCTTGACAAGATTATCTGCAATTTCTTTATTTTCTTCTAAGAAATAAGATAATTTTTCATATACAATACTATCTACAATGTTTCTAGCTTCAGGTGTCCCTAATTTAGATTTCGTTTGCCCTTCAAATTGTAAATAATGTTCAGGAACTTTAATAGAAATAATTGCTGAAAGCCCTTCTCGTACATCGTTACCTTCTAAATTTTTATCTTTTTCTTTTAATAGGCCATATTTTCTAGCATAATCATTAAATGTTTTTGTAAGCCCAGATTTAAAACCGGTCTCATGCGTTCCACCATCTCCGGTTCTTACAAGGTTAACAAATGATAATGTTGTTTCTTGATATCCAGAAGTAAATTGTAAAGCAATATCTACTTCCATACCATTTTGTTCACCCTCAATAGAAATTGTTGGATGAAGTACATCTTTATTAGTATTTAAATAATCAATAAATGCTTCTAATCCATTTTCAAAATGGAATTCATCCATTTTTCCAGTTCTTTCATCTTTTAAAACAATTTTGATGCCTTTTAATAAAAAAGCACTTTCCATTAGTCTTTCACTAATTGTTTTATAATTAAATTCTGTTGTTGAAAAAATTTGATCATTTGGTAGAAAATGAATCAATGTTCCCGTTTCTTTTGTTTTTCCAATAACTGTTAATTTTCCTATTGTTTCTCCGCCATCTTCAAAACGTTGCTTAAAAATCTTTCCATCTCTACAAACAGTCACTTCTAACCAGTGAGAAAGCGCATTAACAACAGAAGCCCCTACACCATGAAGGCCTCCAGATGTTTTATATCCACCATCTTCAGAGAATTTACCCCCTGCATGAAGAATTGTCAAAATTACTTCTGTAGTTGGTCTGCCAGAAGCATGCATTCCTGTTGGCATTCCTCGTCCGTGATCTTGTACCATAATACTATTATCTTTACAAATAGTGACTTCTATTAAATCACCATATCCAGAAAGAGCTTCATCTATTGCATTATCAACAATTTCCCAAACTAAATGATGTAGTCCTCTACTATCAGTAGAACCTATATACATCCCAGGTCTTTTTCTAACTGCTTCTAACCCTTCTAGAATTTGTATATTCGACTCATCATATGTATTCTTTTTTGCCATATAATCACTCCTTTTGTAACACTTGAACTATTATAGCAATACTCTTGTTTTTTTTCAAAGTTTAATTGCATTTTTATAGGATAACTGTATAATTTAGCTTGGTGATAAAAATGTATGAAATATTATTGATTCTATTAGGTTATTTATACGGTTCTATCCCTTTTGCCCTTGTTATTGGTAAAGTATTTTACAATACAGATGTAAGAGAAAGCGGCTCGGGTAATTTAGGAGGAACAAATGCTGGCAGAGTCTTAGGAAAAAAAGCAGGTATTTCTGTAATTATATTAGATGCTCTTAAGGCAGTTGTTATATTTTATTTAAGTAATTATTTATCTTTAAAATTTAATTTAAATCCTGATATTAAATATATTGCAGGATTAGCTTGTATTTTTGGACACTGTTACCCAATATTTGCTGAATTTAGAGGAGGAAAGGCTGTTTCAACAAGCTTAGGTTATTTTTTATGCATTGAACCATTATATGCAGTTGTTGCTATTGTTGTATTTTTACTTGTTTTAAAGATTTCAAAATATGTATCTTTATCTTCTATTTCAACTGCTTTAATTGTTTTATGCATCACTCCATTTCTTGCGGTATCCGTAACAGCAAAAATTTGTATGCTTTTAGCTGTTATCTTATTAGTTTATAGACATAAAGATAATATTAAACGTATTAGAAATCATACAGAATCAAAAATTCAATGGATGTAAAAAAGATTGGTTTTCTTACTATAAAACCAATCTTTTATTTATAACTAATTTTTTCTTTTAAAGGGGTTAAAAAACAATCTTTTCCAATAAAATCTATCTTATGTTCTTTTCCATCAAATTCAAACAACGATAGTGAACAACCCCTTACGATTTCTTGATTAACTTCATTTAATCGTTCAACAGGTAAATCTAAAAAAATTCCATGAAGTATTGTAAACAACATACCATGAATTGTTATAAAAATTGTTTGTTGAGGATCTTCGTTATACTTTTCTAAAATAAAATCATTTAAACGAGAAATTACTTCTTCATATGATTCTCCATTAGGTAAAGAAAATGTTAATTGTGGCTGATGCCATAAACAAAAATAATCATGTTTATCTCTTAAATTTTGAATATACATTCCTTCATAATCGCCAAAATTCATTTCTTTTAAACGACTATCTTCAATAATATTTTCATTTTTAAAAATAAGTTTAGCTGTTGATTTTGCTCGTAATAAAGGTGAAGAGTATACTTGATCAATATGTATGTTTTTCATATATTCACCTAGCTTCAAAGCATCCTCTTTCCCTTGTTGAGTAAGTGGTGAATCTTTCCACCCTTGTAATCTTTTTTCTTCGTTCCATGTAGTTAATGAATGTCTAGTAATATATATTTTCATATAAACAAAAATAAGGGTAACCCCTTATTTATATTGTGATTTAACTGAAGTCATAATTCTTTTAATTTGAGCCTCACTAGGTTTTCTTCCCATTTCCATATACATAGCACGAATCATTTTTTCATTGATAGGTGGATTTTTTTGTAATTGTTTTCTAAAGAAATAACGAGCCGCAAAGAATCCGGCGATTAATCCAACGAGTAATCCAAGAATTGCATATAACATTGATAATACCTCCCTTACAAATTCTCGTCTATTATAACATAACTTTTTAAATTATGATAGAGAATATCAAAGAATATATTCGTTTTATCTTTAGATTCTATAATAATTTTATAATTTTCGACATATAATCGACAAATTTCATGTGTAAGTTCATTTTCAAATACATGCATTTTACCTATTCGATGATATCCTTTTCGATTATGTAATTCTTTAAAAATTAATTCATTCATATAATCTACTTGATTATAAACACAGTTCATAAACTTCTTTTTAAAATCTGTGTCTAATGTAAGACTGTCAAAATATATTTTTAAATTTGGATATTTTTCAAAAAGTTTTTTCATTCCTTCTTCATATTCATAAATAATATATTTCATATTAATCACCCACCATTAAAATATCATAAGCGATGAAAAAAGAATGTAAAAAAAGGGATTAAATCCCTTTATTTTAATAATTTTTCAATATTTTCTACGACTCCGTCAACAGTAAATCCATATGATTGAATAACATCATTTGCAGGAGCACTCTTACCAAATTCATCAATTGACATTGTTATACCATCTAGTCCAACATATTTATGCCATCCAAATGAACTAGCCATTTCTACTGATAAACGTTTGCGCATTGCATTTGGTAAAACAGATTCTTTATATTGATCATCTTGTTGATCAAAGATTTCTTGACATGGCATAGATACAACACGCACATCAATACCTTTTTCAAAAAGCACTTTTTTAGCTTTCATTGCTAAATTAGCTTCTGATCCCGATGCAATAATAATAGCATCTAAATGATTTTCTTCTTTACCAATAATATAAGCACCTTTACTTACGCCTTCAACAGAACTATTTTCCATTGTTTCTACATTTTGTCTTGTAAGAATAAGTGCTGTTGGATTTTCAGTTGATTCAATCGCTAATTTCCATGCAGCGGCCATTTCTACAGCATCTCCAGGACGAATAACATGCATATTTGGAATTGATCTTAACATTGCAAATTGTTCAATTGGTTGATGTGTTGGACCATCTTCTCCAACTGCAATTGAGTCATGAGATAAAGGTAAAATAATTGGTAATTTCATTAAACATGCCATTCTAACAGCAGCTTTGAAGTAGTCAGAGAATACTAAGAAACCACCAGATGAAACTTTTACACCTTTATGTAATGTCATCCCATTCATAATTGCAACCATTGCAAATTCACGAATTCCAAATACAAGATTACGACCATTATAGTTTTCAACACTAAAATCATCTTCATCTTTAATTTTTGTTTTAGTTGAACTAGCTAAATCTGCAGTACCTGATAAGAAAGTTGGATTTTGTTTAGCAACTTCTTGAATAATTTCTAATGATGTATTTCTTGTAGCATCATTATGTCCTACAGGATAATTCTTTAAAATTTCATTGATATCTAAAGAATACTTACCAGCAATAGCATCTTCTAATTGCTTTGCTTCTGTTGGATATTGTTCTTTATATTCATTAAATAATTTATTCCATTTATTAAATTTAGATTTTCCTCTTTTAATTGTTTTCTTTTTGAAATCTTCATAAACTTCTTCAGGAACATAAAACTCTTCATGATCGAATCCATAAGATAATTTAGCATTTTTACCATCTTCTTTACCTAATGGTGCACCATGAACTTTATTTGTTCCTTGATTTGCTGAACCGAAACCAATAATTGTATTTACAATAATTAAAGTTGGTTTAAATTGTTCTTTTTTACCTTTTTTAATAGCTTTATGAATTTCATTAATATCATTTCCATCTTTAACTTCTAAAACTTGCCAATTACAAGCTTCATAACGTTTTTTAACATTTTCACTAAATGACATTGATAAAGGTCCATCTAAAGTAACCTTATTAGCATCATATAAAACGATTAGTTTACCTAATGATAAATGACCTGCAAGAGAAGCTGCTTCATATGTAACACCTTCTTGCATATCTCCATCACCACATAAAACATATGTATAATGATCAATAACATCAAAATTTTCTTTGTTATATTGACTTGCTAAAAATTTTTCAGCCATTGCCATTCCTGTTGCCATTGGAATACCTTGTCCTAATGGCCCACTCGAAGCATCAACACCATGTGTCATTTCGATTTCTGGATGCCCAGGTGTACGAGAATTTAATTGTCTAAAATTCTTTAAGTCATCAATAGAGACATCAAACCCCGTTAAATGTAACATACTATATAAAAGTGCAGAAGCATGACCACTTGCTAAAACAAAACGATCTCTATTGATCCATTCAGCTTCTTTGTTATAAATGTTTAGTTCTTTATTGAACAATGTATATAAAGCAGGTGCTGATCCAAGAACCATCCCTGGATGTCCAGAATTTGCTTTATTGATTGTATCGATTCCTAAACTTCTAATTGTTGCGATTGATAAATTTGAAATATCCATTTACATTTTCTCCCATTTTTAAATAAGTCAAGACATATTATACACATTTTCTATAAAAATTAAATATCTTCTACTAGAATTCCTTAATTTTTTAATTTTTCTTGTTTTAATTTAAGAGGTGTTATATCATTTCCTTTTTCATCTACAACCTTGATTGTTTTTAGTTGCGATTTAAAACCTTCTCTAAAAAGTTTAATATATTCTTTTCTTAATTTATCCTGTTCTTTTAATTCTTCAGGAGTAATTGTTCCTTCTTTTTTCTTTTTAGCTAAAACATTTATTCTATCTATAAGTTTTTGATCTATTGCTGCCATTTTAATTTCTCCTTTTAAATAAAAAACTAGAGAGCTTTTAGATTATCCCTGTTACGTACAGGTGGGCACCTTTAAATAATTTTAGGATTCCTATTCAAAGATAGGCCTTCAACACCATTATTTAGATCAGGTTCCCGTATCTAATGTGTAGGAAATTTATTTACACTCTCTAGTCGCAATACATTATACCATAAATTATTATTAAATATACCCCTTTATTTATCTTTTTTCACAATATAACTTGAAGCATATTCTTTATCAAAATATTTTTTTACATCATTTAAATCTGCTATTGTCATTTTACTTACATAATCCACCAAATCAAATGAACAAATCCCTTCAAAATAATAGCGACTAAAAGTATTAGCAATACTTTCTGGACTATTGTAACTATTGATAAAATTACCAATCGTTTTTCTTTTAATTCTTTCAAAGTCATCTTCTGCTATTTCTAAATCTTGAATATGATCTATAAAATCAAAAATTGTCTTTTGTAATAATTTATAATCATCTTGATCTCCACCCATTAAAATAAAAGCATAATCTCTTTCTTGTGTAAAACTAGCACTAAACGTTTCATTAATAAATCCTTTTTCTAACCATTCGTTATATAATGATGAGCTTTTAGAAAAACATAAATCAAATAATAAATTTAAAGCTAATTCTCTTTTAATTTTAGCTTGAGGATCGTTAAGAATTTCATTAACTTTAATAGAAACAATTAATTTATTCATTTCAACTTGCATTGTATCAATTTGCTCTTTAACTGCTACCGATGTTGGTTCCTTTATTTTTAATCTTTGTATCGGTGTTTCAGGTAAAAAGTCTTTTCTACTTTGATTTTCTTTAATCACATTCATTAATTCTTCAGGATTAATATTACCTACAACAAAAAGCATCATATTATGTGGATGATAAAATGTTTGATAACAAGTTTCAAGCATATCCTTATACGTATTATTAACAGTCTCACAAGTTCCAGCAATATCAATTTTAACAGGATGTTTATGATATAAGTTAGCAATAGCGCCAAAATAAACACGCCAATCTGGATCATCGTCATACATTTTTATTTCTTGACAAATAATCCCTTTTTCTTTTTCTACACTTTCATCTGTAATATCTAAACTTTGTACAAAATCTAGTAAAAGTTCAACACAATCATTTTCATTCGTTGTTGTTGAAAATAAATAGGCTGTACGACTTGATGATGTAAATGCATTTGAACTTGCTCCAAGCTTAGCAAATTCATCTGCAGCATCACCATTTTTCATATCAAACATTTTATGCTCTAAAAAATGAGCAATGCCATCTTCAACTTTTATCATTTCTTTTTTCCCTAATGGCACAAAAGTTGTATCAATAGACCCAAATCTTGTTGAAAATAATCCATAAGTTTTTTCAAAGCCAATTTTGGGCAATAAATACACTTCTAAACCATTATCAAGTTTTTCATGAAATAATGTTTCTTTTAAAGTTTGGTAATATATTTTTTCCATTACTCATTTCTTCCTTTCAATAAAAATATTGTATCAAGCTCAATATTTTGGCAGACATCTATAATATCTTGATAAGTAACTTTCTCTATTCTTTCTAAATATTGTTCATTTGTTTCTTCTTTTCCTGTGATATCTCTATTGTATTGAACAGCAACTTGACTTAATGGCTCATCATTTGTTTTCTTCATAGAATTTTTAATCATTAATTTTGCAATATCAATATCATTTTGATCAAAATGCCCTTCCTGCATTTCTTTTAATTGTTCTTTAATTAATTGAACAGTTTGATAATAATCTTTACCTTCTATACCAGCTGTAATAATCATTACTCCATTAAAAGCATCATAGCTTGAAGAAATATAATAACATAATGAATTCTTTTCTCTAACAACTTTAAATAATTTTGATTGACTCATTCCACCAAAAATTGCATTAAACACAACAAAAGCATAATGATTTTGACTATTATAATTTACTGGTATTCGATATCCCATATTAAGTTTAGCTTGTGTAATATCTTGTTTTTCAATAATTTCTAATAAATCTTTTCTGTTTTTTTCAAATGAATAAACACTTTCAAAAGATAAATCATTATTTTCAAAAATCAAACAATTTTTAAAAACTTGAACAATAGATTCATCTACATTTAAAACAACATAAATATGTTTCTTATCATTTTTTATACATTCTTTAAAATAAGAAAATAATTCCTCATTTTTAATTTCTTTAATATCTTCAATATTTCCATGAGAAGAGATTCCTAAACATGTTCCTTTCCCCATATATTCAAACATTTTTTCTAAACTGTAATAAAATTTATCATCTTGATTATTAATTAATCGTTCTATCAGTTCTTTTTTCTTTCTTGCAAACATTGCTTCATCAAAACAATTTTTTGAAGCATTAGGATTAAAGAAAATATCATTTAACAATTGTATTTGTTGTTGAATAAGATTTTCTTTATATGGTAAATATTCTTGATTAATACAAATTGAATTCACATTAATAATATGACTCTTTCCTTTAGTAACAACATTAGCGCCCAATTTCATACCATACATACTTTCTAGATATTTAGAAAGTTCTTGAGTTGATGGATATTTTTTTGTACCTGTTGTCAACATAAAAGAAAGTAATGTTCTTTTAGCAACAGTTTTTTCATCTAATGTATTTTGTAATTTTAATGAAATTGTAATATTTTTAAATTTATTTGTAGGGATCAGATGTAAATCATACCCTGTCATTTTATAAACCTTTTCCATAATCATTTCCTTTCATTCTCATCTATTATACACAAATAATCAAAAAAATAAAAAAGTATTATTTCCTAAGAAACAATACTTTCAAACATTTTAACGTTTTGATTTATCATAAGGAATTACCGAAGCCTTAGGTGCAGCAGAATTTTTAGAAGTAAATGCTAATAAAATTAATGTTGCTACATAAGGAATAAGTTTATAAACAACACTTGGGAAACCTAATGCTGATAAAAATGGAATTGCTGTATAAGTATATGCTAATGTCTTCATAATTCCAAAGAATAATGAAGCAGCAGCAATACGATATGGTTGCCAGTTACCAAAGATTAAGATTGCAAGAGCTAAGAATCCATAACCACCAACATCACTATTGAATACAGTTGAAATTGGGATGATATAAATAAGTCCACCTATACCACCTAAAAATCCAGATAATAGAACACCCATATAACGATATTTATAAACACTTACACCTGCAGCATCAGCAGCTTGAGGATTTTCACCACAAGCACGTAATCTCAATCCTGCTTTTGTTTTATTTAAGAAAATAACCGATAAAATCAAAATAACAATTCCAAGATAAGTTGTAATATAAGCACCTTTAAATAAGATAGGTCCTAAAATTGGAATTTGTGATAAAACAGGAATTTCATGAATTCTAAATGTATTTGAAAAAGGTACACTTGAATTTCCATTGAAAATCAATTTAGCTAAGAAAAGTCCTAACCCAGGAGCTAACATATTGATAGCAGTTCCTGAGATTGTTTGGTCAGCTTTTAAGTTGATAGCTGCAAAAGCATGTAATAAACTTAATAACATTCCAAATATTCCTGCCACAATTAAAGCTAAAATCAATAATACTTGTGGATTCATTGATGTATTTGCTGATTGCATTAAATAAATAAAATAAACTCCAACAAACGCCCCACCAATCATGATTCCTTCCAACGCGATATTAACAACTCCGCTTCGTTCACTAAACATTCCACCTAAAGCAACTACCAAAAGAGGAATTGTAAAGACTAATGTTTGATTTAAGACATTTAAAATAATATCCATTATTCTTGACCTCCTTCAATTGCAGTTTCTTTTTTATGCTTTTTCTTATCACGATTTTGTAAATATAAACGAATCATTAATGCAAACGAACTAAAATAAATGATTACAGCCGAAATAACATCAATAATTTCAACTGGAATATTACATGCTTGCATATAATTTCCACCAACATTAATATAAGATACAAATAATGCAGCTAAAATGCATCCAAGTGGGCTATTCATTCCAAGTAACGCAACCGGAATTCCATTAAATCCTTCTGGAAGTGTAACTTCGGCAGTTGTAAAGGCTCTACCTGTTCCACCAATATAAACAAGTCCACCACCAATACCTGAGAAAAATCCTGAAATAACCATTGATAAGATAACAATTTTCTTTTCAGACATTCCTGCATAACGACTTGCTTCTGGATTATAACCACATGCTTTTAATTCATAACCAAACGTTGTTTTATTTAAAATAATATAAGCAGCTACACATAATGCAATGGCAATAATAATACCCCCATTAACATCCGATCCTGGGAAAATGTGATTTAATCCCATTTTAGGAACAGCAATCCTTGATGTTTGAGAACGAGCACCAGCCGAATCATAAATAAATGCTTTAACTCCTTCAATAACAAGATACATACCAATATAGTTAAACATAATACCAGAAATAACGATATTTACATTTCTATACGCTTTTAAAATTCCCGGAATCAATGCCCAAATTGCTCCAGCAAGTCCAGCAGCAATCAAACAAATAATCCATAGTAATGAATCAGGTACAGTTTGATAAAGAGTATTAGCTAAAAATAATGCCACGAATCCTCCAACTGTGTATTGACCAGTTGTTCCAATGTTAAAGTTACCACATTTAAATGCAAACGCAACAGATAACCCAGTCATCATAATTGGAATTGCTGAATAAAGGACTTGTCCAGTACTTCTTAATCCTTTATAAAATCCCCCAGACATCATAATTCCCATTGCTCTAAAAGCTTGAGATGGATTTGCTATTAAAATAACAATAAATCCAATAAGTAATCCAATTAATATTGCAAGTAAAGAAGCTATCAGATTTTGTTTTGATTCACTATTTTTCATATCCTTCACCTCGTTTACTTCCCGACATATAAAGTCCCAATTCTTTTTCATCAATTTGTTTTGGATCTAAATTAGCAACGATTTCACCTTCATACATTACTAAAATACGATCTGAAACATTCATGACTTCATCTAATTCTAATGAAACAAGTAAGACAGCTTTATTTTCATCTCTTTGTTTAACAAGTTGTTTATGAATAAACTCAATTGCACCAACGTCTAATCCACGTGTTGGTTGTACTGCAATTAATAAATCCGAATTAGATTCAACCTCTCTAGCAATAATTGCTTTTTGTTGATTTCCTCCTGACATTCCTCTCGTAATAGATTTTGCACCTTCACCAGAACGAACATCATACTGTTCAATTAACTTGTTCGCTGTTTCATACATTTTATCAAATTTAATAAAACCTTTATTTTGATATTTTGGATCAAAATAGCTTTTCAAAATAAAATTTTCAGCAAGATTATAATCTAGTACTAACCCATGTTTATGGCGATCTTCTGGAATATGAGCCATTCCCTTTAAAGAACGCGAACGAATACTTTCATGAGATAAATCTTCTCCATTTAATAAAATTTGTCCACTATTATGTTTAATAAGTCCTGATAAAGCATAAACAAGTTCAGTTTGTCCATTTCCATCAATACCCGCAATACATACGATTTCTCCTCGACGTACATTAAACGAAACATTATTTAAAATATTTTTAGAAGAATGCACTGGTTTATAACATAAATCTTTTACTTCAAGAACAGCTTCACCTATTTGAGGTTCATCTTTTTCTACAATAAAGTTAACTTTTCGTCCAACCATCAATTCTGATAATTTTTCAGCAGATGTAGATGCCACATCAACTGTACCAATATATTTACCTTTTCTTAATATTGTACAGCGATTAGCTACAGCTTTAATTTCATTTAACTTATGAGTAATGAAAATAATAGATTTACCTTCTTTTGCTAAATCTTTCATAATTATCATTAATTCATCAATTTCTTGTGGTGTCAATACTGCTGTAGGTTCATCAAAAATTAAGACATTGTTATCTCTAAATAACATTTTTAAAATTTCTACTCTTTGTTGCATACCTACGGTAATATCAGAAATTAAAGCATCTGGATCAACATTTAATTTATACTTTTGAGATAATTCAATAACTTTTTTTCTTGCAGCACTTTTTTGAATAAAAGTGTGTTTTGTTTCTTCAATACCTAAAATAATATTTTCGAGTACTGTAAAATTATGTACAAGTTTAAAATGTTGATGCACCATACCAATGTTATATTTATTGGCATCATTTGGATCATTAATTTCAACAGGTTCTCCATTAATTTTTATTTGTCCTTCATCTGGTTGATATAAACCAAACAAAATAGACATTAGCGTCGATTTTCCGGCACCATTTTCTCCTAACAATGCATGTATTTCACCTTGTTCAACTTGCAAGGTAACATTATCATTTGCCTTGATACCAGGAAACTCTTTCGTTATATTAAGCATTTCTATTGCATATGACATTAAGCTTCCCCCTTTTCGATACAATTATACATGAATTTATAAATATAGAAAAGAATTTTTGTTTTTTCATAACAAAAAAGCGCTAGATTACTCTAGCGCAATTAATCTTATTCAAAATGTACTGTTAAATTATCAAATGAAATACCTGAAGGATTTCCAGTTTTTTCATCAACATCAGCAGATGATTTTAATTCTAAAGAACCATCTTTAATTTTTTTATCAACAGCATCATGATCTGCTTTAGAGAAGTTCTTTAATAAACCTGGATAAACAATTCCACCAGTGTTTTTCAAAGTAACTGTTTTTCCACCTTGGAATTTATCATTTTTATAAGCAGTTAATGCTTCAATAGTAGCACCTTTTACATCTTTTAAAGCAGAAGTAATAACTGTATCAGATTCACCGCTTTGATCAGTGTCTACACCGATAGTATATTTACCAGCTTCTTGTCCAGCAGCGAAAATTGAGTTACAGATTTGTCCACCGCAAGAGAAAATAACTTCAGTTCCACCTGCATACCAAGATGAAGCTTTAGATTTGATATCTGGTGATTCAGAGAATGTTCCAGTATATGTATAGTTAACATCAACATTAACATTCATTTCTTTAGCAGCATCACTAGCACCTTGAAGATATCCTACACCATAGTTTTCTACAGCTGGTAAAGCCATACCACCCATGAAACCTAATTTAGTATATCCTTCTTTAACAGCAGCATATCCTGCAACATATCCAGATTCTTGTTCAGAGAATAAATAACTTACAGTGTTATCTCCAACTTTTGTTTCTCCACTACCATCTTTTTGTGGTTCAAAGTCGATTGTAACGAATTTTACATCAGGATATTTTTCTTGAGCTTGGTATAAAGCACCTGAGAAATTGAATCCTGGAGTTACAACAACTTTAGCTCCATTATCTACAGCATCATCAATTGTAGATAATAATCCAGCTTGATCAGTGTCTTTTGGTGCATAATATTTGTATGAAATATCATTTTTTTCACCAAATTCTTTAACACCTTCATAAGCAGATTGGTTGAATGATTTGTCAGTAACTGATCCAGAGTCAGTGATCATTGCGATTTCATAAGAATCATCGCCACCACTTGTACATCCAGTAGCACCAAAAATCATTCCTAAGCATAAAATACTTGCGAATAATTTTTTCATGTTCTTCTTCCTCCATTTAATTTTCCTATACCATTGTATCATTAAAAAAAACATTTGAAAACAACTAACATACTAAAAAACGGCAAAATGCCGTTTAGATTAGATATCTTCTTCACTATACCTTCGTACATACACTTCACGTGGTTTAGAACCAATTTGTGGTCCAATAATACCATCCGCTTCCAATTGATCAATAATTCTAGCAGCTTTATTATAACCTATTCTAAATTGTCTTTGTAAAAGTGAAGTACTTGCTTTTTGTGCTTGAATAACAAAAGCTCTGCACATTTCATATTCTTCATCTTCTTGTTCTTCTTTAGATGCAGCAACTGCTGAAATTGGTTTTACATTTGTATATCTTTCATCATATGACGCTTCTTGTTGCTTGGTTGTATAATAAGTGATTGCCTCTACCTCACTATCATCAACATACGCTCCTTGTACACGAACCGGTGAATTTGAACCCATTGGTAAAAAAAGCATATCCCCTTTTCCTAATAATTTTTCCGCTCCTGTACAATCAAGAATTGTTCTAGAATCAATACTTGAAGAAACAGCAAAAGCAATTCTTGAAGGAATATTTGCCTTAATAACTCCTGTGATTATATCTGTTGATGGTCTTTGTGTCGCAACAATTAAATGAATTCCTGCAGCACGTGCTAATTGTGCAATACGCATAATACAATCTTCAACATCCTTACTAGCAACCATCATTAAATCAGCAACTTCATCAAGAATAACTACAATATAAGGGAGTTTTTCTAATTGATGTTCTTTATCGTTTTCTTGATTTTTCTTTTCAACATATTGATTATATGTTTCAATTTTTCTAACATTTGCCCCTGCAAATAAATCATAACGTCTTTCCATTTCAGAAACAGTCTCTCTTAAAGTAGCAGCTGCTTTTTTAGGATCAGTTACAACTGGTGCTAATAAATGTGGTACACCATTATAATTAGATAATTCAACTTTTTTAGGATCAACTAAAATAAGTTTAACTTCATCTGGTTTTGCTCTCATCAATATACTACTAATAATTGTATTAACACATACTGATTTTCCAGACCCTGTTGCTCCTGCAATAAGTAAATGTGGCATCTTATTTAATTCAGCATAAATAACTTGACCATTGACATCCTTACCTAAAGGCACAACAAGTTTATTATCTTTATACTTTTCAGGCATATTTTTAAATACTTCTTTAAATGAAACCATCGATGATACTAAATTAGGTATTTCTACACCGACTGCTGGTTTACCAGGAATAGGCGCTTCAATACGTATATCTTTAGCTGCCAAAGCAAGCTTTATATCATCTTGCAAAGACATAATTTTATTAACTCTTGTTCCTGTTTCTAATTTTAATTCATATTTTGTAATTGAAGGTCCTATTGAAATATTATTAATAGAAGCATGTACACCAAATTCATTTAAGACAGCCGTAAGCCTCTCAGCACTTTCTACAGCATGGTTTTTATTTTCACCTTGTTTTTTATTAACCACATTATGTAAAAGAGAAAGTGGTGGCAAATGGTAATCACCTAATGGAGGATTCATCATATTTTCTTCAACTTGTGTGTGTTCTTTTTTTGTTTTTTCCTCTACAACTGTTTTTTCAACGGGTTCTTTATCTACAATGTCTAATTCTTGACGCTCATCGTTAAATGTAAAAGCTTGTGGCAAAGATGCATCCTCTTTAGCAATTTCTTCAAAAATAGTACTTGGTGTTTCATCATCTTCAAAAATTGCATCATCAAAAAAAGCAGTTTTGTTTTGTTTTTTCTTGAAAAAATTACCAAAATAATTAGAGTGTTGTTTTAAAGAATCTTTGGTTTTAGTAAAATTATTTTTTGCACGTTTTTGGATTTCTTTTTTATGCTCAAAATAAAATTTACTACCTAGTAAAATAAATCCTACTAAAACAATAAAAACTGCTGCTATAATAGTTCCCATATAATCAAACAACGCACTTAAGCAACCATATAAAATTGCTCCTAATAATCCTCCTCTATTTAAAGGAGATTGACTAAAATATGATTGAATTACTTTTATACCTTTAAGTGATGGCGTAGCAGAAATAAATAAAGTCAAACCAATAAAAAGTAAATAAAGCCCTACCGCTTTAGGCCCATTAAATTTAGGAAAATCCGCTTTAATAGCAATATATCCTAATAACAAAATACAAGCAAAATAGATAATTCCATTTAAATTACCAAATAAATACATAAAAATATAATTTAAGTGATCACCAATAAATCCTAATTGCATCGCCGCAATTATTATTAAAAAAACAAAGAAAAGACATGTAATTCTTAATTTTAATTCTTCACTTATTTGTTCTTGTTTACTTTTCTTTTTTCTCGCAGTTTTAGCCATCATATCACCTCTTTACATATCATATTTAAATAATAAAACAAAAGCAAGATATAACTTGCTTTTATAATTCGATAATAACCGGTAAAATTACAGGCCTTTTTCCAGTTTCTTTTATAATATATTTGTTAGATTTATCTTTAATATTTTGACGAACATCTCTAATATCTTCATCTGCATTATTTTTATATGTTTCTAATTCACTTTCAGCAATACTCATAATACCTTTAACAATATTCTCAGAATCTTTCAAGTAAATAAAACCTCTTGTTTGAACATCTGTATTAGCAACAATTTCTCTTGTTTTACCATCGATTGTCATACCAATAATAACAACCCCATCATTTTGTAATTGATTTCGATCATCAATAACTTTTACACCAACATCACCAATTCCTAATCCATCAATCATTACATCTTCAATTGTAATAGAATCACGATAATTTTGTAATTTACCATCTTTAAAAGTAATCATTTCTCCATTATCAACAATAGCAATATGATCATCATTTATATTCATTTTTTTAGCAACATCACTAGCTGCAATAAAATGTTGATATTCTCCTTTAATCGGCACAAAATATTTTGGATTTAAAATTTGAATTAACACTTTAATGTCTTCTTCACTTGCATGCATTGATTGTAATTCTTTATTTTTTATCACATGAATATGAGTATCTGTTTTATAAAGTTCATTAATAGCTCTATTAGCTATTTTTTCAGTTCCTGGTAAAACAGGTGATGCAACAATAAAAGTATCACTCTCTTGCAACTTAAGTTTGTCATCTCCGCCATCAATAATATCTAAAATATCATGATAAATTCGACGAGGACTACCACTTAATAAAACAACAAGCTTATCATTATTTCTATTTTTTTGAATATCATCACTATCTCCAATACAAGATGGATGAATATCTAAAATCGGTTTTTTCTTATTTTTAGCAATTCTCATTATAGAATTAGTATTGTCATATTTGTCTCTACCATAAAAACAAACTTTTCGATTATATTTTTTGGCTAATTGTGCAATTTCTTGAGTTCTAAAAGCATTTTGAGCATAACTTGAAATAATAATGCGACCTGGAGCATCTTCAAAAATACTTTCTATTTTAGCTGTCAATTTATGATGAGGAGATGTGTAACCATCATTTTTTGAATACGAAGATTCACAAAGTAAAGCCAAAACTCCTTTTTTACCAATTTCCATCATTTTTTGAATATTACATCTAAATCTTTCGGGTGCACCAAAATCAATAATGAATTCACTACTATAAACAATATAACCATCATCTGTTAAAAAAGCTAACCCAACACTGCCTGGAATTGAGTGTGTTATTGGAAAGAAATCAACTTCAACACCTGCTACCTTGATTGTCGCATTCATGTTCACTCTTTTAATTTTATATTTATAAGACACATGAGAATGTCTCATATATCTTTGTAATAACTGGTCAATTAAGTCTGCTGTAAGATCTGTTGTATAAATAGGAACATTTATTTCTTGTAATAAATAAGGAAGTGCTCCCATTACATCATCATGACCATGTGTAATAAATATTGCCTTAATTTTATCTTTATTATCTTTTAGATATTCAAAATTAGGGATAATAACATCTACACCTAATTTATCTACTTCTGGAAAACGGTATCCTGCATCAATAATAAACCAATTATCATTAATCTCTAAACAATACATACTTTTACCATTTTCAGCTTGCCCACCTATTGGCATTAATCTTATCATACTTTTTTTCATTATTTCCTCCTTAATTACATTTTCTTACACTCACTTTGATACTATTCTAACAAATAATTCATAAAAGAAAAAGTATCATTTCTCGTTCTTCATCAAAAATATTGGTTGAATTTGTTTATCAACAAGTGCATTGATCATAGTTTGAATAACTAAATCACTTCGTGCTATCAAGCTATTTGGTTTCTTAATGACATCATCTTGATACATTGGTACTAAATAAAAATGTTTTGTATTTAAAATCTTCATCATATTCATTCCACTTGTTGAAAGTAAATCATTACTACATAATCCTAAAATAATATTATGTTGATTTCTTAGAGTTGATTTAACTGCCATTGTTACTGCATTATCATTAATTCCATGCGCCATTTTAGCTAATGTATTGGCACTGCATGGATAAACTACCATTAAATCCAATGGTATTTGAGGACCAAAAATTTCTGCTTCAACAATGGAACTGATCACTTTTTTGTTAATTATCTTTTCAACTTGTTCAATAAACTGATTTGCCTTAAAAAAACGTGTATCATAACAATAAATATGCTCACTTACAAAAACATAAATGTCTACTGAATAAGTCTTTAATTCTTTTAAAAATTCTAAACAATTTTTCAATGAACAAAATGAGCCTGTAATTCCTATACCTATTTTCATCCCATTAAACATGTTTCATCACTCCATGAATATATTGAAACATTAATAGTGCAGATTCATATGGGAAATATAGTATTGGCACATTTCTTAACGATTGATAATGCTCACATTGAATCGTTTGTGCTAGATCATAGATTTGTTTATATTTTAATTTTTCATAATCGATTTTACAAATAGGAATTGTATTAATAATCAAATCATACGTTCCTGAAATAGTATTTATATCCATATGGTGATATAGCTTTTTAATTTCATCTATATCTTTATAATTTCTATTACAGATTGTTATATCATAATTATTTTTTAAAATATTTGCAAGTTGTTTTGCTAAATCACCATATCCTAAAATAAGTATATGATGATATTTTTGATGATCACTTATTATCTTTAAATACATTCCTATTGCTGTTAATGTATTATTTAAATGTCTAAAAGTATAATCTTGATTTATTATATATTTTGTATTTGAATTATTTAGAGAAAATGTATTATTCTGTTTTATTTTTTGATTTTTAATTACATAAAAATCAAGTTTTTCATCACAATGGTCACTTATTTGATAACCATTTTCTAAGAAAATATCTTTTAAAAATTGCATTCTTTGATCATATATCTCAATAAACCCTTTCATATGCCACCTCACTATACTATATGAAAGGGTTTAGTAAATGTGAAATTAGTTTGCTTTATTTTTCATTTGTGATGTCATTAACGCAATAATTTCTTCTACTTTTGGACTAATAATTTGCACAGCTTCCATAATCAATTCTTTTTCATTTGAATAATCTTTACATAAAAACTCATATTCACATTTAAGATGAAATAAGCACTGTTCATTTTCGTTAACAGTTGTTAAAAACATTAAATTAACAGCACAATCATCATGTAGTTTATAAGATACTGACATAATTGCTTTAATATCTTCTAAATTATGAATAATACTATTTTTTTCAGAATTTAAATGTACACTTAATAAATGAATTTGTGCTATACTGTTTTCCATCATTTGATCTACCTCCTTCACTATATATATCGTAAATTTATTTTGATTTTTCTTTTTTTATTTTTATTATTTTAGAAATGAGGAATTTTATGCAAATTTTAGCACTTATCTATTCAATTATTTTATTATTTTTTTATCATCCACTTTACAATAATTATACAAGTTTAATGAATTCATCTTATGCTGTTTTATACTATATCTGGTGTCTACTTTTGACAATTTCTTTATGTATGTCTTTTTTTAAAGTCACACATTTAAAAAAAACAATTACATTTCTTGCAGGATTCTTTTTTGTTGGACTTATTTTTCCATACCATAAAAATCATCCAATCTATTCAAGTTTACATGTTTTTATTCCTATAATTTGTATTATTATTGCATTTTTATTTTTAGCAATTCTTATTAAAAATAAACAAAAAAGTGAGCCTATATTAGCTCACAAAATTTATCTTTGGTATTTGTATGGTCTTTCTATTATTGCTATGTTTATCATCTTTTTTTCTCAAATCAATGGACTTATCGAAATAACCATTATATTGTTTATCAATTTTATTCTTTATGTGCTTCAACATTCATAAGATATTCATATTGCATACCTTGTCTTAATTTTGATGAATCATACCCCAAACTTTCTAAAATAGTATAACCAAACTCTAAGGCTGCTGCTGGTCCTTTTCCTGTAATAATATGATCATCTTTTTGAACGATAGCTTCTTGATAATTAGCTCCAGTAAGTTGTGTTTCAAAACCTGGAGAACAAGTACAAATTTTATCCTTTAAAATACCTGCTTTTGCCAAAACAATTGGACCGGCACAAATAGCAGCAATCAATTTATGTTCTTGATTAAATCGTTGAACAATTTCAATAACACGTACATCATCTCTTAAATTTGTTGCTCCAGGTAAACCACCAGGAATAACAATTCCATCATATTCTTTGATTTGATCATTAAATACACAATCCATTTGAATTGTAATTTGATGAGAACTTGTAACCTTTAAATCATCCATACCTACTAAATCAACATGAATATTTGCTCTTCTTAAAACATCAACAGGTGTTAACGCTTCAATTTCTTCAAATCCTTCTTTACATAATACAGCTATTTTTTTCATAAACTCTCCTCTTTTCTTTTAAAGATATTTTAACATGAAAACTGAAAAATAAAAGAATGAAATACATTGTATGGGATTTCAAAATATATTATAATGTTGCATAGATGTAAAAAATTACCCTTGGAGGTTTTATGAAGAAAATTGTTATTGGTATATCGGGAAGTATTGCTGCTTACAAAGCTTGTGAGCTTATTTCTCGTTTAAAAAAGAAAAATTATAATATTGAAGTCATTATGACAAAAAATGCAGCTCAATTTGTAACACCGCTTACTTTTGGAGCACTTATTCATAAACCTGTTTTAATTGATGATTTTGATGAAACAGGTTATCAAATTAAACATATTAATATTGTTAAGGATGCTGATTGTTTTATCATTGTTCCTGCAACTGCAAATATCATTGCTAAAGTTGCTCATGGTTTAGCAGATGATGTTTTATCTTCAGCTTTTTTAGCAGCAACATGTCCAAAAATCATTGCTCCTGCAATGAATGTACACATGTATGAAAATACAGCAACTCAAAAAAATCTTGATATTTGTAAATCTTATCATATTAAGATTGTGGAACCTGAAATTGGTGAACTCGCATGTGGTTATCAAGGAAGAGGACATCTCAGTGATATTGAAGATTTACTCGATGCTATTGAATATGCGACATCTCCTCATCCATTAGCTGGAAAGCATGTTCTTATTACCGCTGGTCCTACTCAAGAGCCACTTGATCCAGTAAGATTTATTTCAAATCATTCAAGCGGAAAGATGGGCTATGCACTAGCAAAAGTTGCTCGTCAATTAGGAGCTCATGTCACATTGATTAGTGGTCCATCATCTCAAAGAGCTCCTTACGAAGTAGATGTAATCAAAATTCAAAGTGCACAAGGTATGTTTAAACAAGTATTAAGTTATTTTGATTTTCAAGATTATGTTATCATGTCTGCTGCTGTTGGTGACTATCGTCCTTTAGAATATAGTGATCAAAAAATAAAGAAAAAAGCTGAGGAATTTTATTTAAAATTAGGAAAAAACGAAGATATTTTATCTTATATTGGAAAACATAAAACAAAACAAACTATTTGTGGGTTTGCTATGGAAACAGAAAATGTTATTGAAAATGCCCAAAATAAATTTTTTAAAAAGAATTGTGATTTGTTAGTTGTTAATGATTTATTTGAAGATGGTGCTGGATTTAAAACAGATACAAATAAAGTTGCTTTGATTACAAAAAACTTTGTTGATTATTTAGATTTAATGAGTAAAGAAGATCTAGCACATATTATTTTAGAAAAATTAATGAAAGTTAAAGGAGAGTAAAGATGCTAGTAGTTGTAGATATGGGAAACACAAATATTACAATGGGACTTTTTAAAGATGATCAACTTATTGGCAATTACCGTTTAACGACTAAACTGCAAAGAACATCAGATGAATATGGTTTTATGATCCTTGCTTTTTTAAGTGCCTATAATGTAACTGTTGAAGATATAAAAGATGTTATTATTTCTAGTGTTGTTCCTAAAATCATGTATTCTTTTACAAATTCCATTCGTAAATATTTCCACAAAGAACCTATTATTGTTGGTCCAGGAATTAAAACAGGTATTTCTGTAAAATATGATAATCCTAAATCTTTAGGAAGTGATCGTATCGTTGATGCCGTTGGTGCCTACTATAGTCACCATTGTGCTTGTTTAGTAATTGATTTTGGCACCGCTACAACATTCGACGTTATTTCTTCAAAAGGTGAATTTATGGGTGGAGCAATTGCTCCTGGTATTGGTATTTCTGCTGAAATGTTATCTAATCGTGCTGCTCAACTACCTGAAGTAGCAATTAAAAAGCCACAACACATTATTGGTAAAAATACTGTTGAAGGTATGCAATCAGGGGTTGTTTATGGCTATATTGGTTTAACAGAGAAACTGATTGAAGAAATTAAAAGCCAATATCCTGAACCATTAAAAGTCGTTTCTACAGGTGGTCTTGGTAGAATGATCTATCAAGAAACAAATTTGATTGATGCCTATGATAAAGATCTTACATTCAAAGGTTTAAAAATTATATATGATATGCAAAAAAGGGATTAAATAAAATCCCTTTTTAATTCGTTTTTTAAATAAAAATGTATTGTTTGTTGTCCATCTACATACAAAATAACAATTTCTTGAAGATTAATTCCATGAACTTTCATAATTTGTTCTAACCACTTTTGATTATGATGAATCAATTCTAAATTTTCATAAATAATTGTTCCTTGTAAAATAAGAATTGTTGGTATAAATTCTTTTTGAACCTCTTGATGTAGATCACCTAATTTTAAAGGCCTTGATAATGTCTTAGGATAAAAAGTAAATTTCCCATTCGTTTCTAAAATAATTTTATCTAACTCATTGAGATCAAAATAACCATTCATTCTACAATTCATCAACAATTCATTCAAATCAATTTTTGCTTTATCCAAACTTTTTAAATATATCTTATCATTTTCAAATAAAACAACAGGTTTTCCTTCAACAAAAAAACGAAAATTTAAATATTTTTTTGTTAAAACAGAAACACCCCAAGTAAAAACACCATAAACAATCATTCCTATCAATGGTTTTAAAATATCATTAAAACTTCCCATAACCAGTTCAGCAGCAATAGAACCAATTGTAATTCCAATTATATAATCATATAAAGATAACTCTGTTACTTGCCTATAGCCCATTAATTTCGTTAGTAAAAACAAAACAATCAAAGAAATTAAAGGCAAAACAAAATATTCAAACAAATTCATTTTAATCACCCTTTTAAGTATGGACAAAATAAAAAAAAGAAGTCAAAATTATGACTTCTTATATAAAATTCTCATTGAATTACAAATAGCAATTAAAGTAACACCTACATCAGCAAAAACACCCATCCACATATTTGTAAGACCAAACAAAGTAAGAACTAAAACTCCAATTTTAATTAATAATGTAAAAGTAACATTTTCTTTTAAAATAAAGTTTGTATAATGAGAAACTTGAATAGCTTTAGCAATTGACGTAATATCGTCACTCATTAAAACAACATCTGCAGCTTCAATAGCTACATCACTACCAACGCCACCCATCGCAATACCAATATCACTTCTAGCAAGAACAGGTGCATCATTAATACCATCACCAACAAAAGCTACGACATGATCATTACCCATTAATTTTTCTAATTGTGTAACTTTATCTTGTGGTAATAAATCACTATATACTTGATCAATTCCTATTTTAGAAGCAATATCATGAGCAACAGTTGAATGATCTCCTGTAAGCATAACAGTATTTGAAACATGTGCCTTCTTTAAGTCTTGGATACCTGGCATTGTAGATTCTTTAATAACATCTGCAACAACGATATGTCCTAAATATTGTTTTTGACATGCTATATGAACAATTGTTCCAATAGATTGAGGTTGACTCACTTCAATACCTAATTCATGAAAATATTTTTCATTTCCTAATTCATATTGTTTTTGATCAATAACAACAGAAAGGCCTTTTCCAGCGATTTCTTTAAAATCTGTTATTCTTGTGCTATCGATTTCTTTATTATAAGCTTTAACAATACTTCTAGCAATTGGATGATTTGACATATATTCACCATATGCACCAATTTCTAATAAATGATCATCTGAAATTTCAACAACTTCAAATTCACCTTTAGTAAGTGTTCCTGTTTTATCAAAAACAACAGTATCAATATCTTTTAATAATTCTAAATAGTTTCCACCCTTAACTAAAACACCTAAAGCACTCGCTTTACCAATACCAGCATATAAACCTAAAGGTACTGAAATAACAAGTGCACATGGACAAGAAACAACTAAGAATGTGCATGCACGATAAAGCCAATCATAGAAATTTTGATTTGGTAAAATAATCATTGGAACAATTAATAATAAAACAGCAAGTCCAACAACAGTTGGTGTATAAACTTTTGCAAAACGGGTAATAAATTTTTCGATTTTAGCTTTTTTACTTGCAGAATTTTCAACAAGATCAATAATACGACTTACTGTACTATCCGCATAAGGTTTTGTTACTTCAATATAAATAACATCATTTAAATTGACAACCCCTGATAAAACCTCATCTCCTACTTCAACACTTCTAGGAACTGATTCACCTGTTAAACTTGCAGTGTCTAACATACTGTTTCCTTTAATAACTTTACCATCCAATGGTACTTTTTCTCCAACTTTAACAACAATTGTATCTCCTACTTGTACCTCTTCAGGAGTCACTTGAATCATTTGATCATCTTTTACAATTGTAGCATATTCACTTTTAATATCCATTAAAGAAGAAATAGATGATCTTGTCTTATTAACAGCATATCCTTGGAAAATTTCACCAATAGCATAAAATAGCATAACCGCAATTGCTTCACTGTAATCACCTAAAGCAATCGCTCCAAAAGTTGCTAAACACATTAAGAAATTTTCATCCAAAAAGTCTTTTCTACCAATATTTTTAATTGCTTTTAAAATGACTTTATAACCAATTAATAAATAAGCAAACAAATATAAGAAAGTAGCAAAACCACCTGCAAAGAAATGTGCCCCTATAAAAATAATAACACCTTCAACCAATTCCATATCTTCTTTTAAATCAAATAATTTTGGTTTACTATATATTTTTTGATTATCTTCTTTTGATAAAACAACTCCTTCTTCAACAGAATCAACAACAGCTTGTAACTTTTCCATTAAAGAATCATCGTTTTTTACTTTAACCATTAACTTTTGAGTAGAAAAATTAACAACCGCATCTTCAATGTAAGATTGTTTTTTTATCTCAGCTTCTACTTTACTTGCACAGTTTGCACAATCCAAACCAACTATATTAAATTTGATTGAATTAGCCAATTCACGATGATCTTCCACATGTTCATGATGGTGTCCGCATCCACATTCATCATGGTGATGATGCTCATGTTCATGATGATGTCCACAACTACATTCATCGTGATGATGTTCATGTTCATGATGGTGTCCGCATCCACATTCATCGTGATGATGTTCATGTTCATGATGATGTCCGCATCCACATTCATCGTGATGATGTTCATGTTCATGATGGTGTCCACAACTACATTCATCGTGATGATGTGTTTTGTTTGTAGAGAGGTTATCTATTGTTACTTCATCTTCAATGGATTGCATAAAAGAAAGAAGCTCATTATCATTAATTTCTTGATTACTATCAAAAGTCATCATACCTGTTGCAAAAGAAATTACACAATCATTAATCTCTTCTTTTTTATTTAAAGCATCTTCTAATTTTTGTGTGCAATTAGCACAATCAAGGCCATTAACTTTATATTTATATTTCATATTATTTATCCTCCATGATATGACTATAACCAGCCTCAAAAATTAGTTTTACATGCTCATCATCTAACGAATAGTACATCATTTTACCATCTCTTCTATTTTTAACTAATTTATTGGCTTTTAAAATTCTAAGTTGATGAGAAATAGCTGACTGCGTCATATCTAAACAAGCAGCTAAATCATAAACACACATCTCATGATCAAATAGTGCACAAATAATGCGTATTCTTGTTGAATCACCAAACACTTTGAATAATTCAGCAACATCATATAAAGATTCTTCTTCGGGCATTGCTTTCTTTACTTGTTCAACAATTTCATTATTAACGATTTTATCCATTTTTTCTCCTTTCATATGAATATATGTTCATATGAATATTATATGATATTTATTTACAAAGTCAATATATATGTTAAGATTAAATAAAAATGATTGGAGAAATTTTATGAAAAAATTACTGATTGTAGTAGACTATCAAAAAGATTTTGTAAATGGTAGTTTGGGATTTAAAGAAGCTGAATATTTGGATGAGTATCTTGCTTCTTTAATTGATCAATATCATCAAAATAAAGATGATGTTATTTTTACTTTCGATACACATCAAAATAATTATTTAGAAACTCAAGAAGGAAAGAATTTGCCAATTGAACATTGCATTAAAAATAGTGATGGTTGGAAACTATATGGCAAGGTAAATACTGCTAAAAAAGAACATGATATTTGTATTGAAAAAACAACTTTTGGTTCTCTTGAATTAGGAAATTACTTAAAGGATAAAAACTACCAAAATGTTACTCTAGTAGGTGTTGTTTCTAATATTTGTGTTTTATCTAATGCTGTAATTGTTAAAAGCGCTCTACCTGAAACACCTATCTTTATTGATGTAAAAGGTATTTCTAGTAATGATTTAACAATGCAGGCAAAAGCAATTTCAATTTTAGAAAATTTGCAATTCAATATTATTAATAAATAAAATACAATTAATAATTTCTTATTAAAATAAGTTATAAATTATTATTGACACTTCATCTAATGAGGCGTAGAATTTGCCTAAAGATATATATATAGGAAAGGAAGTATTAAAAAATGTCAAAAAAAGATATTGATTGGTCAAATATCGGTTTTGGATATATGCCAACAGAAGCAAGATTCGTATCAAATTATAAAGATGGAGCTTGGGATGAAGGCGTGCTTACTGCTGATGACAAAGTTGTTATTAGCGAATGTGCAGGTGTTTTACAATATGCACAAACATGTTTTGAAGGGTTAAAAGCTTATAGAACAAAAGATGGGAAAGTTGTTTGCTTTAGACCTGATTTAAATGCAAGTCGTATGTCTGACTCTTGCAAACGATTAGAAATGCCAGTTTACCCTGAAGATAAATGGGTAGAAGCTATTGAAAAAGTTATTAAAGCTAATATTGATTATGTACCACCTTATGGTTCAGGAGCTACTTTATATATTCGTCCATATATGTTCGGTAGTAACCCAGTTATTGGTGTTAAACCAGCTAACGAATATCAATTTAGAGTATTCGTAACTCCTGTAGGGCCTTACTTCAAAGGAGGAGTTAAACCTATTACAATTCGTGTATCAGACTTCGATCGTGCTGCACCTCATGGTACAGGACATATCAAAGCTGGTTTAAACTACGCAATGAGTTTACATGCAATCGTTGATGCACATAATCAAGGATTTGATGAAAATATGTACTTAGATGCAGCTACTAGAACTAAAGTAGAAGAAACTGGTGGAGCAAACTTTATTTTCGTAACAAAAGATAATAAAATCGTTACTCCAAAATCAAACAGTATCTTACCTTCTATCACTCGTCGTTCTTTAATGTATGTTGCTAAAGAATACTTAGGATTAGAAGTTGAAGAAAGAGAAGTTTATTTTGATGAAGTAAAAGATTTCGCTGAATGTGGTCTTTGCGGTACTGCTGCTGTTATCTCACCAGTAGGTAAAATCAATGATCATGGTAAAGAAATTTGTTTCCCAAGTGGAATGGATGAAATCGGACCTGTTCTTAAAAAACTTTATGAAACTTTAACAGGTATTCAAATGGGTACAATTGAAGCACCTGAAGGTTGGATCAAAGTTATCGAAGAATAACAAAATATATAAGAGTTGTCATCTTGGCAACTCTTTTCTTTTATAAAAAAAGCATTGATTTAACAATGCTTTAACGATCTTCCATTTTAATATATTCTTTCTTTTCCCCAACATATTTACCTGCTGGACGAATAATTCTTCCTGAATAAAGTTTATTTTCAATATTATGTGCAACCCATCCAACAGAACGTCCAATAACAAACATCAAGGTATAAAGATCTTTAGGAATTCCTAGCATATCATAAACGAGCCCGCTATAGAAATCAATATTAGCACATACATGAATACCTTTTCTCTTTTCAATTTCAGCAACTGCAATTTCTTCAAAACGATGATATAATTCATATTCTTTTAATCTATCTTTTTCAATAGCTAACTGTTTACATTGCTTAGACAGAATTTGACAACGAGGATCACTCAATGTATAAACAGCATGCCCTATACCATAAATCAAACCAGATTGGTCATTAAATTTTTTATCTAAAATATCATTTACAATTTGTCTAATCTGTTCATCAGTTGCATTTAAACCAACAGTATCAATAACAAGTTCCATTTGTTTGGCTACTGCTAGATTAGCACCACCGTGTTTAGGACCCTTCAAAGAACCAATCGCTCCTGCAAAACATGAATAGATATCAGTTCCTGTAGATGACATTACAACATTTGTAAATGTAGAGTTGTTCCCTCCCCCATGATCAGCATGTAATACTAAACACATATCTAGAACACTGGCTTCTGTTTTAGTAAATGAACGATCTATTCTTAACATTTGTAAAATATTTTCAGCAATCGAATAATCAGTATTTACAGGATGAATAAATAAACTATCACTATCAAAATAATGTACTTTACAACGGTAAACATAACAAACAATTTCGGGAATCTTAGCGATTAAATCTAACCCCTTATTTAATGTTGCTTCTGGTGAAATATCATCAGGTGTTTCATCATATGTGTAAAGCATTAAAACTTCTTGTTGAAGTTTATTCATCATATTTTGCATTGGAAATCCTAATATACGTGCTTGTAAATAATTTAAAGGTAAATCATATCTTGAAGCTAATTCTTTTTTAAATGCATCTAATTCATCTTTATTAGGTAAATATCCAAAAAGAATTAAAAAACAAGCTTCTTCAAAAAGAAAACGATTTTTTGGATCATGTCCCTTTATAAAATCAGAAACTTTAACACCCCTATAATAAAGCTCCCCTTCTGTATCAATCTTTTTACCATTTTCTTTTTTATATCCCACAACATCTGATATTCTTGTAAGCCCAACAAGAACACCTGTCCCATCTTCATTTCTTAAACCATTTTTTACGTTGTATTTAGAATATAAAGAATTATCAATTTTATTTAATGATGTACTTCTTTGAAATACATAATCAATAAATTCACTCATATTTAAGCCCCCTTATCATAGTGTTAGAAATATCATACCACAAATTTGTATAATTGTATACAATTATTTACTTGTCTTATTTTGTTAAAGATTGTCAAATGATAAAAAGTATTCTAAAATAGAATACAAGGTGATAGTTATGAAAATATTTGATAGAGAATTCACAGGGTTATCTCAAGAAGAAGTTTTAAAAAGACAACAACTTGGGAAAACTCATTTTGTGGAAAGTAAAACAACAAAAACATATAAAGAAATTATTTTTAATAATATTTTTACATTTTTCAATTTAATCAATATTCTACTATTTGCATGTCTTGTTTTTGTTGGATCTTATCGTAATACTCTTTTTATTTCTGTTATCTTTTTTAATACTTTAACAGGAAGTTATCAAGAAATAAAAGCAAAAAAGACATTAGATCAGTTAAGTCTTTTAACAAAACAACAAATTGATGTTTTAAGAGATAATCAATTATCTAAAATCAATATTGATGAAATCGTTCAAGATGATCTCATCATTTTAAATACAGGAATGCAAATACCTGTCGATTGTGAACTTTTAGAAGGTCATATAGAAGCAAATGAATCACTTCTTACAGGTGAAAGTGATGCTATTTTAAAAGTCAATGGTGATTCACTTCTTTCAGGAAGTTTTGTTACATCAGGACGTGCAATTTGTAAAGTAATTCATGTAGGAAAAGAAAGTTATATTCATAAGCTTACCGCTCAAGCAAAAGAATTTGAAAGTAAAAAATCCGAGTTATCAAAATCAATTGACCAAATTTTAAAAATTATCTCAATTATTATCATTCCTTTATCAATTTTACTATTTTTTAAAGAATATTTTATTGGTCATTATCCATTTAGTGATGCAGTTGTTTCAGTTGTAGCTGCTGTTTTAGGAATGATTCCATCTGGACTTGTATTACTTACAACAATCGCCCTTTCTTTAAGTGTTCTAAGACTTGCTAAAAAAAATACTCTTGTCCAAAATCTATTTTGTATTGAAACTCTTGCTCGTGTGGATACCATTTGTTTAGATAAAACAGGAACACTTACTGAAGGTAAACTTAAAGTTGATGATGTTATTTGTTTTGATGATCGTTTTAATATTGATCAAATTATCAAAAATATGAATTATTGTTTAGAAGATGGCAATATGACATCTATGGCACTTCATCAATACTTCTCTAAAGAAAAAAATTATCAACCTTTCTTTGTTATTCCTTTTTCATCGCAAAGAAAATATAGTGCTGTTTCTTTTAATGAATTTGGAACTGTTTATTTAGGAGCAAGTCAATTTATTTTTGAAAATCTAGATTCTAAAATTGAAAAGAAAATTAAAACTTATACCTCTCAAGGTTTTCGTGTTTTGTGTATTGGATATACTCCAATAATTATTAATGATAATACTTTAATAAAAGATTTAAAATGTATTGGAATTTTAATTTTATCTGATGTTATTCGTCAAGACGCTAAAACAACATTAGATTATTTTAAAAGACAAGATGTCGATATTAAAATTATTTCTGGAGATGATCCTGTTACTGTTTCAGCAATTGCTAGACGTTGTCATCTTTTAAATTATGAACATTACATAGATGTTTCTTCTTTATCGGATGAACAAATAAAAGAGGCTATTGAAAAATATACTATTTTTGGACGTGTTTCTCCAAAACAAAAACAATTGATGGTCAATGCTCTTCAAGAAAACAACCATACTGTTGCAATGACAGGTGATGGTGTTAATGATGTATTAGCTTTAAAAGCGGCAGATTGTTCAATTGCTATGGCTTCAGGAAGTGATGCAGCTAAAAGTGCTTCACATATTGTTTTATTAAAAAATAACTTTAATGCCATGCCGCATATCGTTAACGAAGGAAGACGTGTCATTAATAATATTACTGCTTCAGCATCAATGTATTTAATTAAAACAATCTTTTCAGTTGTTTTATCGATTGGAATGATCTTATTTGGACATGGTTATCCATTTAAACCTATTCAATTAACTATTATTTCTGCTTGTTGTGTAGGCATCCCGACTTTCTTTTTGACCTATGAACCAAATTTCAAAAGAGTGTCTGGTGATTTTTTAAAAACAGTCTTTAAAAACGCCTTCCCTTTTGCCTTTATGATTGCTATTTGCTCAACAATTATCGTTAATGGTGGTCGTGTATTAGGTTTAGAAAAAGAAATGCTTTCAACAATTTGTGTTTTACTTACAAGTTGGTGTTATTATAGTGGTTTAAGACATATTTATTCACCATTAAGTCATTATCGTATTTTTGTAATCTATATAATGCAAATTGTTTTATATATTTCTTTAATTGTTGGTCATCAATTTTTAGGATTGGGAAATATTGATTATATTGGTGCCATTACTTTAATGTTTTTAGTTACTTTTTCAAAAGTCATTTATTTATTGAATTTTGAATTATTTGATTATACTTATTTATTCTTACAAAGAAAGCGAAATAAACACAAATAAAAAGGACAAATGTCCTTTTTATTTACATACATTTTTCTTCAATATAACTTTGGCATGTTTTTTCAACAAATAACATATCTTCTTTTAAATCTCCTGTAAAATGTAAACGTTCCATATTTCTATGTATATAATCATTTTCTCTGATAAACAAATAACTTGATTTAAAATTTAAGTCAAATACAAAAGCCATATAGGAAACCCACATATCTACTTCATTGTGTCTATTTTCTTTTAAAATCAAAGTATGATTTTCAATATCTTTCAAAATATTTTGAGAAACTCTTTGACTATAAAAGTCAGCATCTGAAATACTAAACAAAGTTTGTATTGATTCTATATTTTTTACTCGAAAATTATCTAACTTATCACTATCTCTAATAAGAAGAACTTGTTTTAATAAAGAAGGTTCTAAATTATTTGGTATTTTGTATACAGAATGATAAGCAATCGCCTTTTCGATAATTTCATCATATTGGTCATCATCAATAAAATTTCTAATCATCCCCTCTTTAAATAAAACCTGCACCCCTAATTTAGCATGATCAATATTTCGATCATCAAAACTATTAAAACGTTTTATTTGTTCAAAACGTCCTATATCATGCAATAAAGCAATTAAATAGGCTAAGTCTCTTTCAACACCTGTAATATTTTCATGGAGGCATAGATATTCAGTTGTACGTACGACTTCCAATGTATGAACAAGTTTTAAATGAATTTTATCATTCGTTAAATCAAATTGACGAACATAATCCATAAAACTCTCTTTTGCTTTTAAAATATCAAACACCTTGACCTTACTCCTTTCTTTATTTTATACTATACCATAAAGTGAGGTAAAAAATATGAACGACTTATTATTAAAACAATACATTGGTTTAATTGAATGTAACAATGAAGAAATTTCAATTCTAGCTAATACATCTGCTTTTATTATGCAAAATTTTCAAGATATCTCTTGGGCTGGATTTTATTTATTTAAAAACAATGAACTTATTTTAGGACCATTCCAAGGTAAAATTGCTTGTACTAACATTCCTCTAGATAAAGGAGTTTGTGGTAAAGCAGCATCTACTCAAAAAACTGTTATTGTAGAAGATGTTCATCAATTTGCAGGACATATTGCCTGTGATAGTGAAAGCAACAGTGAAATTGTAATTCCACTTATAAAAGGAGATCAATTATATGGTGTACTGGACTTGGATTCTACATCATTTAGTAGATTTTCCAAAGAAGATCAAATTATTTTTGAAGAAATTTCAAAAATTTTAGTTCAACATTTATAATCTTTTACATATCTTTGAAATGAGGGAAAGCCATGAAAAGACATCTTTTATTATGTTGTTTAATAGTAATAATGAGTATACTGGGTTACTTTTATTTTCAAAGAAAGATTATATTTATTGATCATCCAACAATTGAAATCAATAGTCCATTTTATTATAAAAAATATATTAAAAAAGTTAAAAATGGTTCTATCAATGATGTCACTTATAATGCAAATGATTTAAACAATCAAACTTTAGGACATTATACAGTGACATATTTTTTTAAAGGAAAAACATATCATTTGAAAATAGAAGTTATTGATACAAAAAAACCAACTATTAAAGAATTTGAATCTTTAAAAATTGAAAAAGGGAAATCTTATGATTTAAAAAAGGGAATTATTATTAAAGATAATTCTAATCAATACAATTTAACAATTGATACCAATGATTTTAATCCCAATCAAATTGGAAACTATACAATTTATTATAAAGCAAATGATCTTTCCAATAACCAAACGATTTTCAAAAGAAAAGTAACTGTCGTTAAAAAAATAGAAATTGGCACACATATAGAATCTAATAAAAAAATAGTGTATCTTACGTTTGATGATGGTCCCAGTCAAAATACTGATCGCATTTTAAAAATATTAAAAAAATACAACGCTAAAGCAACTTTTTTTGTTACTGGATGTCATCAAGAATATAATCAATATATTATTGAAGCTTATAAACAAGGACATACTATTGGTTTGCATAGTTATTTGCATGAATATCAAGATATTTATTCCTCTAAGGATGCTTATTTCAAGGACCTTAAAAAAATAAAACAAATGGTTAAACAACTTATTGGTATTCAAGTCCACTATATTCGTTTTCCAGGAGGAAGTTCTAATCGTATTTCTAAAAACTATTGTCATGGTATCATGTCTCAATTAACACGTGAAGTCATTAAACAAGGTTATCAATATTATGACTGGAATGGTGATACAACAGATGCAAGTGGCAATCATATCCCAACTGCAACAATCATTAAACAAGCTACAAGTGAAACACATCAAAATATTGTCCTTTTAGCACATGATACAGATGCTAAAGATACAACTGTAGCTGCTCTTCCTTCTATCATCCAATATTATAAACAAAAAGGTTATCAATTTTTAGGCATTGATGATGAAAGTTACTATGTACATCATGATATACAAAATTAGCAGTCATTTGACTGCTAATTCTTTTTTAAATCCTCTAATAAATAATTTTTCATTTGTTTATTTTTTCTTTGAAATTCTTCAATTTCATGAAGATGTGTTTCTTTAACCAATAATTCGAATTCTCTTGCAGAAATACGCATAGCCCCTCTAGAAGAAACAATAATTTGTTCTAAAGCATCTGATGTAGCTACATAAACACGATATTTTTGTGATAAATCATGTGTTACTTTCTCTATGTAGTTATCTGCAGTTTGCGCTTCTTTTGTATAAACAACATAAATATTATCATTTTTTTCAATTGAGCCAATATTCTTTTTAATTTTATAAGCATCAAAAACAACAATCAACAAACATTTTCGATAACCTTGATAATTATTCAAGATATCTATCAAACGATGCCTAGCATGGTCTAAATTTGTTTTAGCAAGTTCATTTAATTCATCCCATGAAAAAATAATATTATATCCATCTACTAACAAACACTCTGGTAAAATTGTCTTTTTTTCTTCAACCTGTTTTTCTATTTTACGATTCATTTCTTTAGAAAGTCGTCTTTTAATTGGTCCATATGTTCTAATAAATATTTCTTCTAACTCTTTATCATCAACTTTATAATTTTTTGTAACAGGACGTGGTTTATTTTTTTGATATACATAAGGTAAATGCATATAATTTTCTACTTCATCATAAGGGACATAAAATCCTGCACCCTGTTTACAAAAGATAGAACCTGTAGGAAATAAAGCATCTTCTTCACTATTATAGCCAATTTCTTGAATAATTTTTTCTTGATCATGACATTCAAAGTAACCAGCCATTTGATAGAACAGCTTCCCATTTCCTTTTGTAAGCGAAAGAAAATCCTTTTGATAAGTCATTAAATAACGAACAGGTGCTCTTCCTTTAATGATTGTTAAATCTTGTTCATAACTTATTTGATAATCGCTATGAAATGTATCTAAATCATAAATAATCTTACTTGAAATATGATTTTCTACAATCATCTCAAATTCATAATAAGGTTCTAATAAAAGAGATTTTGCCTTTTTTAAGCCTTGTCGAATTGCCCGATAGGTTGCTTCTCTAAAATCTCCGCCTTCAGTATGTTTTAAATGGGATTTCCCTGTAACAAGAGTCAATTTCATATCTGTAATAGGCGATCCTGTAAGAACACCAAGATGTTGAATTTCTTGCATATGTGTTAAAACAAGATTTTGAAAATTAAGCGGTAAAGTATTTCTTTGACATTGATTTTCAAACACAAGTCCTTTGCCCCTTTCTAAAGGTTCTAATAAGATATGCACTTCAGCATAGTGACGTAAGGGTTCAAAATGACCTACTCCTTCAACTTTATCCAAAATAGTTTCTAAATAAGTAATTCTTCCTTCATCATAATGAATTAAAAATCCATAACGTTCCAAAATAAGATTTTGTAAAGTATCTAATTGAATTTCTCCCATAATTTTAACTGAAAGAATTCCTAATTGTTGATTATATTCAAATTGTAAACTTGGATCTTCTTTACCAATACTTAGTATTTGTTCAATAGCTTTACTTTTTTCAATATCATCAGGAAGTAAAATTTGATAAGACATAAAAGGCTTTAAAATATTTTGTTGTGTCTGTTTTTGATTTCCAAATGTAAAACCAATAGGTAACTCATCTAACCCCAAACAAGCCACTATATCACCTGTTGAAGCACTCTGAACACTTTGATAACCTTGTCCCGTATAAATTCTTAATTCATCTACTTTACTTTCACCAATAACATCTTTAACATGCAAAGTCCCGCCTGTTACTTTTAAATGCGTTAAATGTTTTTGTTTATGAAATGTCTTTTTAAAAACAATCCCACTTAAAATATCTAAAGCTTCTTTTTGACAAGTATATAAATCTAAAGCTTCCATAAATTCTTCTACACCTTCATCTTTTAACGCTGAGCCAAAGAATACAGGAAACATTTGTCTTAAAGAAATAACTTTTTGAATATCTTCTTGTTTCATTTGTTGATTAAGATACTTTTCTAATAATTCATCATTTAATAAAGAAATGTTTTCATAAAAGTTTTCATCAATTGCAAAACAATTTTCATTTAACTCTTTTTGAATATTTTGTAATAATTGCTCTTTGGTTGAGTACGTACTATCCATCTTATTAACAAAAATAAAAGTAGGAATTTGATAAGTTTGCAATAATTTCCAAATTGTTTTTGTGTGCGCTTGTATACCATCCTTAGCCGAAATAACAAGAATAGCATAATCTAATACTTGTAGCGTTCTTTCCATTTCACAGCTAAAATCATTATGCCCAGGTGTATCTAAAAAAGTCATTTGACTTTCTTGATACATAAATGATATCTCTTTTGAAAAAATAGTAATACCTCTTTTTCTTTCTTGTATATCATAATCTAAAAAAGAATCTTCTTTATCAACTCTTCCCATTTTTTTAATAACACCTGCATGAAAAAGCATTGCTTCAGATAATGTTGTTTTTCCAGCATCAACATGTGCTAAAATTGCAAAAGTTACTTTTTTCATGAATTTCACCTTCTTTCTACTTTATATGTAGTAAGTCTCTTACAACAACACTTGCAATGATCAAACCTGCACAACTTGGTACAAAAGAAATACTACCAGGTGTTTTTTTATGTGTCTCAGGATCTACAGGTGCATCTGTTTCAATGGGCTTTTCTGTAGAATAAACAACTTTTAAAGCAGGTATTTTTCTTTTCTTAAGTTCCCTTCTCATAACTCTAGCAAGTGGACAAATAGATGTTTTATAAATATCAGTTACCTCCAACTTTGTTGGATCTAACTTATTACCTGTTCCCATTGATGAAATAATTTTAATCTTTTTCTCTTGTGCTATTTCTACCAATTTAATTTTAGCTGTTACTGTATCAACAGCATCTACAATATAATCAAATTCATCAAAAGGAAAATGATCAACTGTTTCAGGCAAAAAGAAATCATCATATGTTAAAACATGACAATGTGGATTAATAGATAAAATACGTTCTTTCATAACTTCTACTTTTTTTTGATCTATTGTTTGATGTGTCGCAATAATTTGACGGTTAAGATTTGAAACAGAAACCGTATCATGATCAATGATATGAAGTGTTCCTACACCAGCTCGAGCCAGTGCTTCAACGACAAAACCACCCACACCACCAACACCAAAAATAGCAACGGTACTGTTTTGTAAGGTATCTATTCCTTCTTTTTTTATTAATAATTCTGTTCTTGAAAATTCTTCCATAATAATCACCTGTAAAAGTATACCATAAAATAAAAAAGGCTTCCGCCTTTTTTATAAACCTTTTTCAGATAATTCACGTGCAACATCATCTTTGATTGTCACACCTGCTGCTTTTAACTCGGCAATCTTATCTGCAAATTGTGGTAAGTATTTTTCATGAGCAATCAATAATTCATTTAAAACATTAACCATTTTTTGTCCTGATACTGTTTGTGGATTTAAAATGAATGCTTGCATTAATAATCCATAATCTCCTGTTACAGCTGCTTCTTCAACACATAATTCCATGTTTTTCATGCATTGTAACCATCCTCTTTGAGCTGGTTGTAATGGTCCAAAGGCAATAGCTCTTGCCCCTGCTGAACCAATATATGCTGAAACTTCTACTGCACAGTCAGCTGGTAAATCTGGGACAGATCCATTATTTTTTGTTGTTACAACGATATGTGATAATTTATTTCCATAAATAGAAGCAATTGTTTCACAAGCTGCATCTGAATAATGTGCTCCTCCACGTTTTGCTAATTGTTCAGGTTTATGATCTAGATTTGGATCTTTATATAATTCAAATAATTCATGTTCTGTTTGTTGTACTTGTTGTCCACGAGTTCCTACTTTAGGGTCATTATATTCCTCTAAGTCATGAGCCAACATTTCTTCTTCACGATAATAATATCTATGATATCCACATGGAATCATATTCATTTGAAGTAATTGTTCTTTAAAGAATGGAATATCATGAATGTTTGCAGGAATTCCCATATCTTTTCCTTCATACATTGCTTCAATGATATCTTTAGTCACTTCTTTACCATTTTCATCATAAACTTTATGCCAATGGAAATGGTTTAATCCAGCAAATTTATAAGTTAATTGATCTAATGTTTTACCAATTGTTTTTGGTTCATCAAGCATTGCTCCAACTGGAACATTACATAAACCAACAACTTTATCCCATTTACCAAATCTCATAACTGCTTCTGTAACCATTCCTGATGGATTTGTAAAGTTAACAAGCCAAGCATCTGGGCATAATTCTTTCATATCTTCAACGATTGATAAGATAACTGGAATTGTTCTTAAAGCTTTAAACATACCTCCAGCACCATTTGTTTCTTGACCTAACATTCCATAGCTAAATGGAATTCTTTCGTCTTTAATACGGGCATTTAATAACCCAACTCTAAATTGAGTTGTAACGAAATCAGCATCTTTTAATGCTTCTCTACGATCTAATGTTAAATGAACTTTAACATCATAAGGAGATGCATCCCACATACGTTGTGCCATTTTACCAACGATTTCTAATTTTTCTTTTCCATCTTCAATATCAACAAGCCAAATTTCTTTGATTGGAAGTTCATCATATCTTTTAATAAATCCTTCCATTAATTCTGGTGTATAACTACTTCCTCCACCAATTGTTACAATTTTTACAGGTTTTTTACTCATTTCTATATCCTCCATTTTTTGACACATTCATTATAACATAGAGGTCTATACAAGAAAGCTTATTTCATTTTATGAAAAAAAATAGAAGCTCTCGCTTCTATTTTAAATTATCTAATACTTTATAGATTTCTTCAGCAACTTCATCCATTGATTGATTTCCATCAACGTTAGTAAGTTCACCTAACATAGTGTAGTAATCAATTAAAGGTTTAGTTTGTTTATTGTAAGTATCAATACGTACTTGAACAGCTTCTTCACTTTCATCAGAACGTTGTGTTAATTCACCACCACATACATCACAAACACCTTCTTTTTTAGGTGGATTGTAAACGATATGATATGATTTACCACAATCAGCACAAGTTCTTCTTCCTGATAAACGTTTAACTAATACATCTTCAGGAATATCTAAGTTGATTACAGCATCAATTTTAAAATTGAACATTGAACAAATATCAGCTAATTTTCTAGCTTGAATGATTGTTCTTGGGAAACCATCTAAGATGAAACCATTTTTAAATTCTTCAGTGTTAATATTTTCTTCTAAATATTCTTGAATCATTTGAATTGTAAAATCATCTGGTACTAAATAACCAAAAGAAATAAAGTATTTAGCAATAACACCAAATTTTGTTTCTTCTTTAATTGCTTTTCTAAATAAATCCCCTGTAGAAATTTGTTTTAAACCATATTTTTCCACCAATTTAGCAGCTTGAGTTCCTTTACCAGCACCTGGTGGCCCCATTAAAATTATATTCATTACTATCTCTCCTTTAAGCAATGCCTATTATATGCTTTTTTTTCATTAAATGGAACTGATTTATGAAAAAAAGAATACTTTTTTAATGATTCTATAATCATTTTTCAAAGAAAGGGTTTTCATTTATTTTTGCCACCTAAAATAAAACTCTACACCATCATCTGAATTAATAACTCCATAACTCATTTCATGAAGTTCTAGAATATTTTTAACAATCGCTAACCCTAAACCTGTTCCCTTTTGATCATCACTTACAAAGGATTCCCAAATAGTATCCATACGTTTTTCATCAATTTGTTTTCCTTTATTTTCAATAGAAAATTCATTTTCTTTGATTTCAATTTTAATCGTACTATTAATAAGTGCATGTTTTATCGCATTTGATAAATAATTTTGAATCACCATTGCAATTCTCTTTTTATCACCAACAAGTAAAATATCATCCCCTTGAATTTCTATTTTTAATTTTTTATCCATTAATAACTGTTCATAATCATCTATGATATCTTCCGTTAACTCTCTTAAATCAATTTCCTTTTTATCTAAAGTAATTGCTTTTGCTTCTAATCTAGATAAATCTAACATTTGTAATATCAAATCATTAATAACACCTATTTCTTTGTTAATCACTTCTATATACTTATTTTTCTTATCTTCATCCTCTACATTTTCTAACAAATCAATATTTCCATTAATAATCGCAAGTGGTGTTTTTATTTCATGAGTAAATTGAGCAATAAATTCTTTCCTTAATTGTTCCATTTTTTTAACTTGGTCTATTTCTAAATTCAATGCATCCATATTCCTTTTTAAATTAGAAGACATTGTATTAATATGACTTGAAAGACTTGATAATTCATCATGTCCTTTTGTATTCAATACAACATCAAAATGATTATTACTGATTTCTAAAGCTGCTTGATCAATTTGCTTAATACGTCTTGTTGTTATATAAGAAATAAATAAAGAAAATAATAAACTAAATAAAATTCCTCCATTATTTCTAACTCTAGTTTTTGATAACTAATGTGTATGTCCTTCAACAGCGACAATATCTTCTGGATTTTCAGCAATTGCCTTACAAGCAGCTTCAATTCCTTTAACAATTGTATCAAGTGATAAACTTGGTGCATTTGTTGGACGATTAGCAACTTGACTTGTAATAAATGGTACATGCATAAATCCACCACGCATTGATGGATATTTTTTAGCAATTGTATAAAGAACACCATACATTAAATGATTACATACATAAGTTCCTGCTGAATTAGAAACACTTGCTGGAATATCAGCTTTTCTAATTTCAGCAACCATTGCTTTGATTGGTAAAGTTGAAAAATAAGCATTTTCTCCATCTTCAAAAATTGGACCACTTAATGGTTGATTTCCTTCATTATCAGGAATACGTGCATCATTAATATTGATAGCAACTCTTTCTGGTGTTAAATCAAATCTTCCACCTGCTTGACCAATACATAAAACAACATCTGGTTGTTCTTTTTCAATAGTATTTGCAACTGTATCAATTGATTTATAGAAAACAGTTGGCACTTCTAATTTAACGATTTCAAGATCACCAATTTTATCTTGAACACGTTTGACAGCTTCTAAAGCTGGATTAATTTTTTCTCCTCCAAAAGGATCAAATGCAGTTAATAATAATTTCATTTCATTTCCTCCTAGAAAGCTAATACATACATTAAAACAATATGTATTGCTAACATAATTAACGCAACTGGTAATTGTGAAATTATTATAGCATATTTACTCTTGGTTTCCAATAAAGCTGCAGGCATAATATTAAAGTTTGCAGCCATTGGTGTCATTAAAGTACCACAATATCCTGCAGTTAATCCTAAAGCACCAACAACAATTGGATTAGCACCTTGAGCAATTAAGAATGGATATCCAATTCCTACAGTAATAACCGCAAAAGCAGCAAAACCATTTCCCATAATCATTGTAAATAAAGCCATACCAATACAATAAACAGCTACAGCGATAAGATGATTTCCTTCAGGAATAATAGCACCTACTCCAGCAGCAATAACTGCACCTACTCCAGCAGCAGTAAATAATGATCCTAAAGCTGCTAAAACTTGTGGTAAGATACCTGTTGTTCCTACGTTATCTGTTAAACGAATACCATCTTTAAATGGTAAAGAGAATTTAGGTTTGAAAATAAAGTAAGCAACAATTAAACCAATGATAGCACTAATACCAATAGCATTGTTTGCTCCTAAATCTGTAAAGAATGTTGCCACGACAACAGCTGATAAAGCTAAAACAACTGGTGGGATAAATGATTTATAACCATATTTATCTGCATTTTCTCTTGTTTCTTTAGCTGTTGGAATATGCATTGCTGCTGGTTGTACTAAACCAAAAGCAGTTAAGATTGCTAAAACAATAATGCATGCTCCTGTAATCCATGTAGGAATATAAGGTCCAGCAATAAATGTAATAGCTAAAATAAACCAAAAAATAGCAGTTGTTGTTCTTTTTTCAACTTCTTTATTTTTTAAAGCGCTGACTCCAGTAAAAGCAAAAATAAGTCCAATAATACAATAGAATACTTCTGCTAAAATTGTACTTGTATTCCAATCCATTTCTAACATACTATTTTTCTCCTCCTTGCTTTTTACTAAAACGTTTCTTTAATTTACGATCATACCATAAAGCATAACCAATACCCACAATAACTGAAATTACTGCAATTGGGATTGAATTTAAAGCAATTTGATTTGCAGTTACTTCTTGAGCAATATTGTGTGATTTGAAGATTTCATTTAAAGTAGAAACAATTAATAAAGTTCCTGATGACCCCATGAAACAGTTTTGAGCAAAGAAGTTTCCATAGTTTTCTGTTCCAGCTGCCATTCCTTTAATTTCATCTTCTGTTTTTTCATCAACTTCTCCATATTTAGCAATTGCACATGCTTGTGCCATTGGATTAATTAAAGGACGAATAAATTGTGGATGTCCTCCAATACGTAACGAAAATGCTGATGCAACTGTACGAATGACTTGCCAAATAGATAATAAACGACCTGTTGTCGCACTTTTAATACCGCTAATAAAATCAACGGCTTTATCGCGAAGTCCCATACGTTCACATAGACCAATAACTGGTAATGTTAAAATAAATAATGTTGCTGTACGGTTTGTAAGGAAAGCAGATCCTAGTGTTGATAAAATATCCATAATAGACATTCCTCCAACTAAACCAGTAACGATACCAGCAACAACTACGGTAGCTAATGTATCAAATTTTAAAGCAAAACCAATGATAACAATAACTATTCCAATAAGTTTGATAGCGTCTCCCATTATATTTTTCCTCCTTAGTGACTGTGAAATTATATACTGAATTAAATATTTTTGCAAATTATTCTATATATTAAAAAAAATGGCATTCTTCCTGCCATTTTCATTATTTATTGATTACATTTATCGATAGGATATTTCTTTTCATTCATTGCCATTTTCATATCAACAATTTCATCAACATCTAAATTAAGTTTATCTAATAAATCCTGACAATAAATAATCACATCTGCTAATTCTTCTTTAACATGTTGTAAATCATAATTTTCTTCATCCCATTGGAAACATTCCAAAAGTTCACTTGCTTCTATTGAAATAGATTTAGCAAGATTAGCAGGTGAATGAAATTTCCCCCAATGACGATCTTCTGTAAATTTTCTAATACGTGTTAATGTCTTTTCTTTCATTCTCATTTTCCCCTATTATCTCTTGTTCTAACTTAATATTGTTTTTCAACATATAATCAATTACTTCATTTTGACTTTCTTTAAAGAATAATAGTCTTTTGCGATCGTTTTGTGTTAAAGGTTTTGTATAGTCTTTATATCTTTTTAACATTTCTACATTCATTTTATATGGTTGAAAAGGAATTTGCGTTTTTTTTATTAAAGATTCATAGATATGGAAGCCACCTGCATCGATATCACCAAAATGAAAATAATTAACACTTTCTCCTAAAAAATCATAAAGACATTTTAAAAATGCTTCAATTGCATGATTATGAAAACCATTTGTAAAAATATAGAAAGTGTCTTTTAAAGGTACATCATGAAATGATGTTAAATTTTCAATAGTCATTATCTGTTTTGCATCAATATTTTTAATTTTTAAATCATTGATGCAAATACTTGGTAAGACAAAATAATGATTCATTTGATTTAAATCGATGATTTGTTCATTGATTTGTAAAATAGCATTTCCTTTTAAATACACATACGCTGGATTTTTACGAATATAGAAAAGCTCAAAAGCATCGTCTACATTTTTGATAGAATCATCATAAAAATCTTTAATAATATGATAAATTTCTTAATTAACCATCTGACACATCTTTTGATTTAACTCCGTTATTCTCACTTTAAACCGAGGAGTATAATCTATCACTTCTTTAAAATATTATATACTTTTCTTAAAGAGGTGGATACTATGGCTAAAAATCAAAAACCAAAAAAGGATTCTTTAATTACTTTAACTAGAAAATATGCAAATAATCATGATGAATGTGTAAAATTCTTTTTTAAAATGAAATGGCCTGTTGGCTTTTACTGTGAAAAATGTGGATGTACACATTACTATTCCATTAAAAGAGGTGATGTCTTTCAATGTAAAGAATGTGGTCATCAACATTACTTACTTTCTAATACTATATTTCAAGATAATAAGCTAGATCTTTATAAATTGATTTTAGGAATGTATCTCTTTTTTACGGCAAATAAAGGTTTGTCTGCGATTGAATTAGCTAATGAATTAGAAATAAATTATAAAACAGCGCTATTACTTTGTAGAAAATGTAGGATTCTTATGTCCCAAAGTAACAGTGAAAAAATTCTGGACAGCTTTTTTTATGAAGCAGACGTTGCTTATATAGGCTCAAAAAGTAAAGAAGAACACAAACAAGGAGTTGCTACTGAACAGCAACCCTTTTTAGTAATGTTATCAACAGATAAAGAAAATAAATATCCAAAATTTTTAAAATTAATGCCAGTAGCTGTAGATAGTACAAATAATATTGTTAGATTCATCTCAAAAAAAGCAATACTTTCAAAAGAAAGAATACTAAACACTGATGGAAAAACAACTTTTTTAGGATTAACTGATAAAATAACATTAAAATCAGAAAAAATACTCTATGATGAAGAAAATCATAGATTGTATTGGCTTAATGTATTAATTGGTGATATAAAGAATAATATTACTGGTATATATCATGGAGTAACTAAACGTGACTTACCTTTGTTTTTGAATGAACAAGAATGGCGTTTCAACCATAGATATACTGGAAAGAACTTCATGAACAAAATACAGAAATATGTTTTGAAATCACATCCATGTCCTAAAAAAGCAATTATTACTGTACTCAATTTATCCGAACCATACTATGCACATGTGTCAGATGGTTAATTAAGATAAATTTTATTTTTATACTTTTCTAACTTTTTTGTATCACCTAATACTTTTTCAGAAAATCTTCTAAAAGAGATTTCATCTTTTTGATTAATCATTCCTTTTAATATTTTCATGACATTTTCTAAATCATTTTCATCATAAACTTTTAAATAAGGCAAAAGACTTTGTTGATGAATAGTCCTTTTTTTCATTTCTTCAACAAAATCTTTAATAAATGTCTCTTCTTGATATTGATCAAGCAAATTTAGATAATAAGCTATTTTTTCTTTAACTGGTACTCTTTTTAATTCTTTATAAATTCGATCAATACAATTTTCTTCTTGATTTAAAATGAGTTCTCTATCTCCTAAAATACTCTCTTTAGAAAATTCAACAAACCCTTGAGATTGTAATTGAAAAGCAATATTTTCTAATTCATTTGTTTCTTCATAATGAAAGCTATGTCCATATTCAGGAAACTTTTTATGTAAAACAATAGAAATCTTTCTTGGTTTTTCACTTTTTCCTTTATAATAACTACTTTTTTCAAAACGATCAATAAACTCATTTAAGATTTCATTTCTATAGTTGTTCATCTTTAAAACCTTCTACAAAAGATTGTTGTCCTTGTTTAATAACAAGCAATCTTGTATTAACATAAGGAATAATCGTACTTGCTCTTGAAGGTGGTACTGCAATAAATGTTTGAATTTCACGTTCATTGTAGAATTTAATCATTTCTTGAATTCTTTGTTCATCCATATTATTGAATGCTTCATCAAAAATAACGACACAACCAAAATCTTCATTTTGATTTCGATTACGGATAACTTGTTCAAAACTTGCTGCCATAATAACATAAAATGGTGTTTGTGTTTCCCCACCAGATTTTTCTTTATTGACTTTTGAAAAATAAGCAAAGTCTCCACTTGCATATTTGATTTTAATATCATAGTCTAAGTAATTACGGTAGTCTGTATATTCCATGAGCATTTGTTCAGTTTCTTGATCATTTTCTACAGAAGATAATTTAATAAATAAATCATCCATAATTCTTCTTTGACTTTCACTTAATGTTTCAGATAAAAGATTATTCACCATATATTCTTTTCCTGATTGGATAATTTTATAATATTCTTTAAAATCATCTCTTGAAGTTGGTGAAACACAGAATTCATAGGTTTCACCATTAAAATCTCTTTGTGCTAATCCTTTATTTAATTCAGCTATATCTTTTTTTGCATTTTCAATTTTTTCATTTAATCCAGAAATAAATGATGTTTTAAAAGATTCTTCACATTTAAGTTTTGCTTGTCTTGTTTTTTCTTCTTTAGAAACAATATCCATCTCCTTTAATTGATGGTATCTTTGTTTATAACTTTCAATATCTGTTAAAGCATTTTCAAAACCAATATTATATACATCATTATAGTCTTTCATTTTCATGACTATTTGATTTTCAATTTGATTTGCCTTTCGTTGATAACCATTTCCTTGTTGTTCAATATCATTTTTCATACCATTAAAATCTTTAGAAAAACGTTTTAAATAAATAACGACTTGTTGATCAGCTACTTGAGTAACATCAACATGTTCCATTTCAAATTGAACTATTTTTTCATGTAATAATTGATATTCTTCTTGAGTTTGTTCAAGTTGTTCTTTAAATGTTTCTAGATTATTTTCAAGACTTCCTTTTTTCATAAGTGAGTCTTCTTTTTCTCTTTTTGTTTTTTCAAGTTGTTTTTTTACTGCGTCACATTCTTCTTGTAAAGAAATAAGTGAATCATCTAAAATTAATTTTTCATAACGATCATTAATTTCTTGATATTCTTTTAGTAAATTATGATATTCATCAATTAAATCTAAGCGATAGAAGATATGATCTGCTTTGGATTGATTTAATAATGCTTGACCATTTTTTAAATCTTCATAATTTGCTTTTTGTAATTTAATTTCTTGTTTCAAGTTTTCTAATTCTTGTTCAATTGTCGCTAATTGAATTTTAATAGCACCTAATCCAATATATGGCTTATTGTAAATACGTGGATTGATTGCACGTGCTGTATAATTTTTATAAAGCATACATGTTGGCGTAATCGCTGTAGCATAATTTCTAAGTTGTGTAACATCATCGACACATTGTACTTTAGAAAGCAACATGTTGACATACCATCTAGCATATGTATTTTTACAATCTAATTGACTTGCAAGTGTATCTTTAACAGACACATCTTCATATCTTGCCATTTTCGCAACATCAACAATTCCTACACCATATATACCTCTTTTATTTTTATATTCTTCATAAACAAGTAATGCATATTCAAAATATTCTGGTTCAATGATTAAATCAAATCTTTGACTATTAAGATATCCTTCTAATGCATTTCGCCATTTTTCATCTTTAACTTCAATATATTCACATAATGGTTTAACTTCAATTGTTTTTCCATAATGGCTTGTAAGTTTTTCATTTAATAATTGAATTAATTCTTGAATTTCTTTTCTATAATAAAGTTGATTTTCTTTAAGAGAATCATATTCTTTACAATGTTCATTAAAACGATCAACTGTTTGTGTCATTTCAATTTTTAAATGTGATATTTTTTCAGTAACATCCTTTGTTCTTTTAGAAACTTCTTCTACAATATTTCTAAATGCATGTGTCAATGTTTCTGTTTGATAATCTTGATTTTGAAGAATTTGGATATAACTATTTGGTATTTTTATTTTCTTTAATAATTGTGTTTCTTGTTTAATTTCTGTTACAAGAGTTTGATAACTGTTTTCTTTTTTATCTTTTTCTTTTTTGAGTTGTTCACTTTCTTTTTGTAATTCATTTTTTAAGTTATAGGTTTCGTTTTCTCTTAATGATTCATCTAAACGATGATATCTTTCTTGATAAGTTTCTTCATCTTGATTTAATTGTGTAAGTTTTTGTTGTACAAAATTTAATTGATCATTTATTTTTTGATATTTCTTTTGACTATTATCAATAATAGTTTGTAATTGCTTTTCTTGTAATTTTTCTTTTAAACATTCTAAAACATCCATTTGAAAGTGCGTATCTAAATAAGTATCATATTGATTTACAACACCTTCTAATGATTCACATTCTTTTTTAGATATTTTTAATTTTTCTTCAAGAACTTTATAGTGTTTGATACTGTCTCTTAAATTTTGAATATCAACAAAGTCTTCTTTTAATAAAAAGTCAACAATGAATTGATAAACATTATCAATGGCTTTAAAAGCAAGTGCTCTCGTTACTAAATCAAAATATTTACTTTTAACACCTAAAGCATTTCCAAACAAACTTTCTCCTTCTTTAATTGTATCTTTAAAAATACCTGTTTGTTGATGATCAATTAAAGCTTTTTTAAATTCTTTTCTTGTCAAAACTCTTCTTTCTTCAATAAATGTTACATCACTTATCTTACAATCAATAATTTGGAAAAAATCTCTATTTAATCTTCCTCCAGCTGGCAAGTCAATAACAGTTCCAATAATTTGATATTTTTCTGTCTTTTCATCATAAAACTCTAATGCAATATAAGTTGTAACATCCCCGTTTCTAACGAACTCATGCCCTTCAATTCCTGTTTTACAACGAATATAAGACTCTAACGTCCGATTTCCAATATCACTTGCTGCTTTATTAAATTTACATTTACCAGCAGTTAAAACATATTGAATCGCATCTAAAATTGTAGATTTCCCTGTTCCATTTTCTCCAGTAATTAAGGCATTTTTATAGATTTCAAATTCTTCATTAGAAAAAGTATGCCAATTAATCAGTTTCACTTTCGTTAATGTTTTCATCGTGATCTCCTTTTTTATATTGTTGAATACGTTGATTGATTTCATCTATTTTTTGAATTGGCAAAATATAATTAATTGTTGGATAAATAATTAAACGGGTATCATCTTCGTTTAAATCACCAATACGTTCACATATATTATATCTTGACAAGAAATGATAGATATTTTTTAAATCTGTCTTTTTAAGACGTTCATTATAAATACCAGTTGCTTCTATTTCACTATGAAGTTCCCCTAAAGAGATATGAATAAATTCAGTATCTTGTAATTCTTGTGACTTTTGAAAATAAAGTTTTCTAAGTAACAATAAAACAATTGTTTGCATTTGATTAAGATTTAAATGATTGTAATTATTTAAATTATGGATATAGATCACACGATCTGCTTTATATAAATGAAAATCATAATCAAGCATCATTAAAAAATCTTTAAATAGTTGTTCATTTTCACTAATAAAATAATAATCTTCACGATCTCTTTTTCTTCCACCACAAATAAAATTAACCGCTAATAATCGATTTAGAATACGTGAAAATTCTTCTTTTCTTTTTTCAGATAATAACAAATATGCCTGTGACATATTTTTCATCAGTTCATTTTTATTCATCTTCAACTCTCCTTATCATAAATTCTCTAAATTGATAATGATCTTTCTTTATAATATTTTCTTGTGGTTCTATTTTATATCGAGCATTTTGGCTAAAGCCATAAAGCCATGTCAAAATAAATAAAGATAAATCTTTATTTTGATCATAATAATTTGAACCCAACATCGTTTTTTGTTGATCCAAACATTGTAAAACATTTTTTTCAATAGCTGTTTTTGTATATTTTTCATTTTGCTTTAATTTTTCAATCGCCATTAAACGTGTTTGTTCATCTAATTGTGTATCTAAAATCAAATCCGTATTTTTGACTTTTTTTATTTGTCTTGGTAAATATAAAGAATTTTGATCTAAATATTTATTAATTGAAATCGTTGCTACTTGATCAAATACTTCTGGACAATCTTGTCCTTCTTTAATAATATCGTTGATTTTACCACCAATATCTTCTTTGACATTCATTAAAAACATAATTCGATTTGTTGCTGAAGCAACAAACTTTTCATTTTTACGATTGATTTCATTAATTAAATCTAAAATACTTTCAAAGGCATCAATAATATAAGATGTTTGTTTATAAAATAAATCCATTGCCTCTTGATAAGTTAAATCTTTAGAAAGCATAATATTTCCTATAATCGTTTTAGATGTTTCTTGATCATCTTGTATTCTTTGAATTTGAGAAATAATACTGTTTCGATATTTTAAAGGATGATCTTTAGTTGTTAGATTATAAAAAGCACGATCTACTATCTTTAATTGATAGTCACTTAATAAAGAATCTAAAATTTGATTTAAATCATTTTTCATATTATCTTGAACAAGACGTTTGATATAACGCTTAATATTAGTATTTAAATTTTTTAATTTTGTCATTAAATTTTTTGTCATACTATATTGTGCATCTAGAATCTTATGTCCATTTTCAATATCAAAATTTTTAAATTGGGAATAAATACTATAAACCATACTTGAGTATTCTATGTCTCTGTCTTCTTCTAAATTCATTAAAGTTTCAATAATACTAATAGCATAGTCTTCAAAACTAGCATAAACATGATAGTTTTCCCCTACTTCTTCACTCAACCAACCGCATTCTTTTAATCTTCGATAAATATAAAAAGCACGTTCTCTAGGTGATTGACTTTGAAGCTCTTCAAGCTCAATTAAGTGACTACTAAAATATTTTGTTAACTCATAAATCAAGTTTTCTTTCAAAGATGCAAAGGATGCATCATCCTTAATATACTCATAAAGAACACAAATACATTCACTGATAACAACACGATCTGCTGTATTAAATATATTAAAAAAGTTTCTTGGTAATGTATCAAATATATTAACCATGGTTACCTCCAATCATTAAAAACTCTTTTTTATTTATAAATAGCTTTGCAATTATAACATTTTTTAATTTATTAAAAAAGATGCTTTCGCACCTTTATCCTTTTAATCCTCTTGATTGTCTATCCATATCTTCAACAACAATATCATAAATTTCACCAAGTGTTGAACAATATTCTAAAACCTTCCATGGCTCATTTGTATGAAAATGAATTTTAATCAATTCATCATCTCCAACAGCTAGTAAACAATCTCCCTTAAAATGTGTTGTAAAATATTCACTAATTTTATCTTCATTTAAGTTTTTTCCTTCAATTAATAATTGTGTATCATATTTAAATTCTAACATAGTTAACTCCTTTATTTTAATAACGTATAGGCAATAGATGCCATGATTCGAGGTCCTTTATTAAGTACTTCTTCATTAAAATTAAATGCCGTATTATGAGGTGAAGCCGTAATATCTGTTAATAATTTCATATAAGTAGCTTTACCACCATGAACTTGAACATATTCCATCATATAAGAAAAATCATCACTACCTCCTAAAGGGTTCAAATTTTCTGGAGGTAATTTTAAATCTGGCATTTCTTTAACACAAATATCTCGTATTTGATTCATAAAGTCTTCATCACAATTCAAAGCAAATGCCTTTCCCATTTGTTTAATCTCAACAACGGTATCATGCATTAAAGCACAGGCATTAATAATATCTCTTGCATAAATTTCCATGTAACGATTTAATTCTGTCGTTACTCCACGTACTTCTATTTCAAGTTTTGCTGTATCAGGAACAACATTTCTACCTGTTCCTGCATGAACTGTTCCTACATTGACACGGGTTTGTCCATCACTATTTCGAGGAATTGAATGCAAATTAATAATACAGTTAGCTGCTGAAAGCAACGCATTTTTCCCAAATTGTGGAGACTCTGCAGCATGTGTTGATACCCCATGATAAATAACATCTAATTTTGTTGTTGCAAAAGACTCATTCATTCCAAAATAGAGGTCATAATCATTGACACGAGGCATAATATGAGCCGCAAAAATATAGTCAACATCATCTAAAAATCCACTTTTACAAATTGACTTTGCTCCTCTTACACCTTCTTCGGCTGGTTGAAAAATAATTTTTAAAGTTCCATGTAAATGTTCTTTAAGCTCCATTAAAATTTTAGCTGTTGTTAAACCAATAGATGCATGTCCATCATGTCCACAAGCATGCATAGCTCCTAAATGGCAAGAAGAAAAACCTTCTTGTTTTGGATAATGCCCATCTGTTGAATCTTCAACAAGCCCTAAAGCATCAATATCAAAACGAATAGCTACAATAGGACCCTCACCATTTTTTAAAACACCAGCAACAGCAGTCATTCCATTTTTAACTCGTTCTAAATATTTGGGATTAGCTCCTTCTTTTTTAGCACGTAAATAATTAATATTAAAAATAGCCTCTGGTGGTAATCCCATACGAGCATCTTTATCCATAATATCTTTTCCTACTAAAACTTCATAGCCTAAGTTTTCTAAAGTAGTTGCAATTTGACATGCTGTACGTATTTCTAACCAACCTCTTTCAGCAAAGTGGTGAAAATCACGACGTTGATTGATTGTCTCTTGATGATATTTTTGAGCAAGTTGCTTAATTGTCTCGTACATTGTTATCACTTCCTTGTTGATTACATTATATCTCAAAATAAAACATGATGATAGTTTTTTACATATCATCATGTTTTAATCTTATTTCATTTCATTGCTTTGCGCTGTATATATTGACTTATTGCCATTGATTAAATACGCAAAAATACAAACAATAATAAAGGCAAACATATTAGATCCACCAAAAACTTCTAAACCTATCATGATAGGTGCAAATAATGTATTTGTTGCTGAAGCAAAAACTCCTGCATAACCAAGTGCTGCGCATAATTCAATAGGTAAATGAAAAAGATAAGCAAGAATAAATCCTAATGTAGATCCTATTGAAAATAAAGGCGTTACTTCTCCACCTTGAAAACCAATAGCTAATGTTATGACAGTAAAAATAAGTTTTAAAAACCAATCATACACTGTAACATTTTGATGAAAAGATAGCTCTATTAAATTTGTTCCTAGTCCACTATATCTTCCCTTAAAAATCATTAAACCTATTACTAAAATAATTGAAACATATCCTATTCTTTTATAGGAATTTTTAATTTTATCTTTTAAAAACGTCTTTGAGACAGATAATGCAGTCGAAAATAATCTTCCTACAATTCCAAAAATAATTCCTAAAAGAATCATCAGCATGATATGTTTCATATCATTTACATTCGCATATTGCTGTATATTCACACTAAATTTCTCTAATCCTAGAAAATGAGATGTATACGAAGCAATAAAAGATGCAATAAAACCTGGAAGTAAAGCTTCATACTCTATCTTACCTATAACTATAACTTCCATTGCAAAAAATAAAGCTGTAAGTGGTGTTTGAAACAAACCAGCAAATCCAGCAGCCATTCCCGTAATCAATAAAACTTTTCCATTTTTAGGAAAATGAAAATACTTTGTAAAATAATGTGAGAGTGTTGCTCCAATTTGGACAGCAACCCCTTCTCTACCTGCACTTCCTCCAAACAAATGAGTAATCCAAGTACTTATCATGACTAAAGGAATAAGTATTAGAGGTATTTCTTTTCTTTTTTGTTGACCCGTTTCAAAAACAAGTGTCATTCCTTTTAAACATAATTCATTAAAATGATAATAGAGCCATGTGATCAAAATTCCTGTTATCGGTAAAAAAGGTATTAAATACCAAAAATATTTATTTCGTAGTAAGTGCCAAATAAAATAGTGTATTTAAAAAAGTCGATTGAATTGATACAAT
>NZ_JBKYAR010000011.1:0-76240 GCF_047023275.1 Faecalibacillus sp.
GCACTTTACGGCACTCTATGAACTAAGACAAAAGCTACGCTGTAATAACAATAGATGAGTGCTAAAATATTTTAATTATTAAAAAAAGCAGATTTCTCTGCTTATTGAATATAAGTTCTATATTGTTTAATAATTCTTGTTAATCTAAAGGCAATAAAGAGATTAGATATTCCATTAATTAAAAATAATATGCCAATGACAAATGAAGATGAAATCACTGTACTTGGTGCTAAAAAGAACATCGCAAGACCTGTAAATATTAAAATTGTAACAACAATATAATCAAAAGTTAAAGAATAACTGATCACTGATTTAATAAACGTATACGCTTCAAAACAATATAAAGCACTAATAATAATATATAAACTAAAAATATAAGAGAAGAAAGTTGTCATAAGTGGTATATGTGTTAACACAAAGATTCCTAACAAACATTTTAGAAAACCACTTAATAATGTATTCTTCATAAAATAAATATCTAACCATCCATTAAAATAATAAATAAAATCAAGAATACCTGTTGCTGTTATAATTACTCCTGCAATAATCGTAATCATTTGAAATGATTCTTGAGGATTGATCAAGAATAAAATACCAATAATAATTGCACTTAAAGCGTTGATCCAAATACTCATTTTTACTTTATTTAATGTTTTCATATGTATCACTTCCTACTTATAATATAGTCCTCTTTTATTGATTATAAAATGGACAAAATAAGTAAAATAACCAAAAAAACAGACTTATAATAAAGTCTGTGAGGAACTATCTATTAAATGATAGATTTTTTCTACAAATAATTTTAAATCATAATCTCCTTGGCATTCTAACCAATCAATTAAAATACCAATCATTAAGCATTTATAAAAATGTGTTAATGTTTCCTTTTCATCTTCACTTCTTGATACATAATGTGAAGATTGTTTCATAAACATTTTAACAATATGTAAAGCGACATGATTCATATATGTAATAAATTCATCTTTTTGAGATGATGAATAAAGATGTTGGAAAGCTTTTTTATGTTTTATAAATTCTTCTACCAAAGGAGAAAGACACGTCATTGGTGAACCAAATTCATAATTGTTTTGAATGATTTCATCTGCCCATAATTTTACTGTATATTCAGCAAGATTTGGGATATCTTGAAAATGATAATAAAAAGTGTTTCTATTTAATGCACAACGTTCAACAATGTTTTGAACTGTTATTTTATTAAAGGGTTTTTCTTCTAATAATTGCCAGAACGCATCAATAATTATTTCTTTTGTTTTCTTCATATCTTTACCTCATTTACCCCATTATAGCAAAAAAAAGGAAATTGTATATGAACAATTTCTTCTTAAAGTAAATGATATTTATGTTCCCATTTACTGTTTACAAAATAATCTGCTGCTTTTTTAGCTTCTTCTAAATCCATAAAAGTATAGTTTCCACATTCTTCTTCCTTCGCTCCTGGAATTTCTTGATTCCATGAAGCAATTTGTGTGTAAACGTCTTTTACAATTCCATTAATTATCTCTAAATCTAAATCTCTTACGATTAAATAAAAGCCTGTCATACAGCCCATTGGTCCAAAATAAATCACTTGATCTTTATATTTTCCATTTCTAAGTAATGTTGCTCCGATATGTTCAATCGTATGTACTGCTTCTGGTTTTAAAGCTGGCTCAACATTTGGTTGTGTCATACGAATATCATATGTAATCAAATCCCCATCAATTCTTGATACATAGACTCCTTTTGTAAGTTTACGATGATCAACACTAAAACTTGTAATTCTTTCCATTTTTTATTCCCCCAATTTTATTTTGTACCAATTTATTTATTTCATATAGAATTAGTATGATATAAGAATATACCATTCCCTTATGACTGTCAAGAAAAAAAGGGCTCATGCCCTTAGACTGTAAGTACATATGGTTGATCATTGATGATTGTTGTTTGTAAATCTATCCCATATATCTTTTTAATAACTTCTTGATTCATAATATCTTTTGCTTTTCCTTCAACAATAATCTGACCTTGTTTCATACCAATGATATGATCTGAATATTGAATAGCTTGATTGATATCATGTAAAACCATAATGATTGTTATTTTATATTTTTGATTGATTTCTTTGAGTAATCTTAGTAATTCTAATTGATATCTAATATCTAAATAGGTTGTTGGTTCATCTAATAAAAGATAAGGTGTTTTTTGTGCTAAAGCCATAGCTATCCAAACACGTTGTTGTTGTCCTCCAGATAAACTTTTTAATGTTCTATTTTGATATTCTTTTAAATGAGTTACCTCTAAAGCCCAATCAATGATTTCATAATCTTTAGCTGTTAACTTTTGTGAATAATGAAGATAAGGTAATCTTCCATAACCCACAATTGTTTTTACATCTTGATCTCCATAGATTTGATTTTTTTGATGAACAACAGCTACCTTTTTCGCAAAATCTTTTATTTTATAGTTCCAAATATTTTGTTCATCAATTTCTATATTCCCTTCTTGAGGTTTATAGATACGACTTAATAACATCAGTAGTGTTGATTTACCACTTCCATTTGAACCAATAATTGTTGTTATTTGATTTTCTTTAAATTCTATATTTAAATCTTTAATAAATGATTTTTGATTGTAACTAAAAGAGAGATTTTTAACTTTCATGCATTGAACTCCTTTTTAATAAAACAATAAATAATGGTCCTCCAATTAAAGCCATTAAAATAGCTGGAGCAATTTCATAAGGAGCAATAATGACTCTACCAATTGTATCTGCCATTAATAAAATGATAGCTCCTAATAAACCACAGGATGGTAATAAATAACTATGCTTATTACCTACAAATAAACGTGCAAGATGAGGAACAAGTAAACCTACAAAACTTAACACACCTGCAATCGCTACTGAAACACTACATAAAATAACTGCTAATAAAGAAATGATAAATCGATAAAGATTAACATTAATTCCTAATGATAATAATGTACGATCTTCTAATCCTAATAAATCACAGGCTTTTGTTAGAAATGATAAAATCACTAAAATTGGTAAAATATAAATGATCAATAATTGAACATCATTCCATGTATATAAAATAACACTTCCAGCAGCTGAAGAAATAGATGATGATATACTTTCGATAAAGGAAATCATTGCTGTTATCGTATAATGAATAGCAACACCAACAAGAATAATTCTTGTTGTTTTTAATCCTGATTTCCAAGATAAACTATAGATCAATATAAATGTTATTAATCCTCCTAAACATGTTAACAATGGTTTAACGGTATATAAATCAGGTAAAAAGATTCCTACTAATAAACTAACTAATTGTGCTCCTGCACTGATTCCAATAATACCTGGATCTGCTAAAGGATTCTTTAGTACTACTTGAAATAATAAACCTGCTAAAGCAAGTGCACATCCTACAAGCATAGTAACAATGACACGAGGAAAACGTATTTGATAGATACTTGCAACATCTTTGTTATATTCTACAAAGAGTCCTTTTAATAATTGAATAAATGAGACTTTGATTGTTCCTGTATTAATTGCTACAAAGAATAAAATACCTAATAAGATGACTAAAGATACTATAAAAAGTAAAGGATGCTTTTTAATTGTTTTCATATAAAATTCCTTCTAATGTTTCTAATCCTTTTTGATAATTAAAATTAGCACTCATTCCAAAATATTCATTATTTAAATCATATACTTTATTATTCTTAACAGCATCAAATTGTTGCCAAGTTTGATTATTAGAAAACTCTTGTTGAAAATACTCCATAACTTGTTTTGGCATGGCATGAGATGTTCTTAAAATAATATCAGGATTTTGTTTTAACATATCTTCTACACTGACATTAACAAAATCTTTTCCTTCTCCATCACCATAAATATTTGTTCCCCCTGCTAATCTTACTAAATCTCCAACATAACTTGATTCAGTTGCTACAACATAACTTCCTCCTGGAAGTCCCATTAAGATTAAAACACGTGGACTCACATTATTTTGATATTTTTCTCTAAAAGAAACCATATAGTCAACATACTCATCAACAAGTTTTTTAGCTTGTTTTTCTTTATTAAATAATTTTCCTAATTCTTCAATACTTTTATACATTCCCGATAAGTTTTTAAGATTTAAAAAACTTGAACTGATTTTGATTTTTTCATATTTACTTGAAAGATCACTTTCTAATGAATTAGGACTTAAAATTAAATCAGGTTTTAATGTAGATATTTTTTCCATATCTGGTGTCATTGCATTACCAATCTTTGTTGACTTTTGGTATTTTTTAGGAACAGTATAACTATCACTTTGAGGAATTCCTACAACTTGTTTAGCTGGAATATTTAATTGATCTAAAATTTCTGTAACAGCAATAGAAGTAGCTGCAACTGTAATTTCTTGATCACTTGTTACTTCTTGATTTTGATTGACATATCCTGTTAATAAAGATATTAAACAGATAAATACCAAACTACTTTTTAATTTTTTTAACATAGAATATTCCTCCTAAAATAAATGCAATACATATTCCTACAATAAGTAATGTATTATCTTTTTTGGTTGTACTTTCCTTAGTTGTATGTTTTAAGTTTTTAACTGTTAGTTTTAATTTTTTATCGACTTTTCCTTTGGAATTTATTAAATGATTACTTAACCCCGTCGCATTTTCCATAAGTGATTCTTTTGTAATTGTTCCTACTGTTGCTTGTTGTATTTCAGTAGTTTCTGATGTTTGGGTTTCCTTAGTTGTTTCTTCTTGAGTTGTTTGATTTGTTGTTGGTTTTGATGTATTTGATTGTGTATTTTGACTTGTTGATGTTTCTGTATTTTGAGGAATCATTTGACTGTTATAAACTCCTGTTCCTGCTATTGCCGAGGAAATATTAGGTTTAATAAAAAACTGTACATCTCTACCCATTGGATTTACATACATAATAGGACTTATATAAAGTTCTAAAAAACTGACTTGTAATCTATAATGATTAACAGTATCCCCATTTGCACTACTACTTCCTGTTTTAGTCGCTGAAACTGAACTCATTGACCCACTTGATGTCATCACTTTAAATCGTACATTACTGACATTAGAAGCTAAACCTAAACCAACAGTGATATAATATTTTCCATTTGTTTGTTCAACCAATAATTTACTTTCTACAATATTGCCTACCATACTTTCACCTAAAGCAATATTTTCTCCTCCATCTTCTGTTTTACCCGTAAGAGGATTGGTATAACTTGTAGAACGACTAACGAGATATGCCCCATCATTTAAAGCACTGACTGGTGAAATAAACATGAATAACATCATCAAAATGATATTTATTTGTAATATTTTTTTCATAGTTCCTCCATAAAAATATGAGGCATTTTTATGCCTCATGTTTCTTTCTTAAAATAAATCCAATCATTGTTATAGAAATTATAAATAATGTCATGAATAACTGAATAGACGTTTGATCACCTGTTTTAACTGATTGGTTTTCATTTGTTTGATTATCTTTATTTGTATTTTCTTGTTGATTATCATTTTTAGTATTTGTTTCTAATTCTGTTTTATCTGAAACATAAGTTAATGTTGTATAATCAATTTTTAATCTTGCTGCTAAATCCATATTTCCCATCATGGCAACATGTGGATTCATCATTACATTAATATATTCATTTTCATGAGGTAATTCAAAGGCCCATAATGTTGGATTTCCTTGTGCATCTTTTTCAATAATTGTAGCACTATGATTTTTATAATCTTCTTGTTCACTTCCAATATAGAATTCTTGTAAACTTGCTTTGATACTTCCAAATGACATTTCTTTTGTTGAAAGATACATTGTTGCTTTACCATCTTTAACAATGATTTTTGCTTTTGAATTGATAGCAGAAGCTGCCATTGATTCTTTATCACTTGTAGCATTCCATAAAGCAACATCTACACTATATGTTCCATCTTTTGTAAAACGAGAAGTATTTTCTTCATCTTTTTTATCTTCATCATCTTTTGGTGTTTCTGGTGTAGGATCAACTTTTGTTAGACCATCTAATTTTAATTGTAATCTTGCAATAGCACCTCTTGGGCTTCCACCATAATAAAACTTAACATTTGTAAGTTCTTTATTTTCATCTAATTTGAATTGTACTTTTTTTGGATGTCCATCTTCTTCCTCAATAACAGTTGCTTCTTTATATGTTCCATCTTTTAATTGATATTCCATTTTATCAACAGAAGCACTCATACCATACATTGTCATTTCTTTTAATGTTAAAGTAACAACAACTTCATTGTTTTTAACAGTAATTTGTGCTGATTCTACAGCTTGTGCTGCCATTGATTGATCATCACTATTTTCTTTTAAAACATTAACAGGAACATCATATGTACCATCTTCTAAAACATATTCTTTTTGTAATTCTTTTGCATTATCTAAATCTAATGTTAATGTTACGTTTGTTGGATAATCTTTTCCTCCACCTAAAAAGGCATTCATAAAATCTACAGTAATTGGTAAAACTGTTGAATTATTTTCATCTAATTGAGATAATTCAAAAGAAATTTTTTCTGGAACTTCTACTTCTAATGTTTGTCCACCCATTCCTTGTGTAAACTTTTCAACTTTTGTTGAAAGAGTTGTTCCATTAGCAATTGTTAAAACATTAGCATAATAGTCTGCTCCCATATTAATAATCATATTTTGTAATGTAGCAACTGCTTGCATTTTTCCATCTTGATCAACAGTTACTTCTATTGAATCACCAAATGCACCAGCAAAGGCTTTTTGTACTGCTGGAAGTGGTGCAGCACTTTTTAAACTTTTAACAGGAATTTGATATGTTCCTGATTTTGATAAATCAATATTGAATGCATTAACTGCTTTTAATGATGTAAGCTGTAACCCTAAAACCATCATTAAAGCAAGTGTTATCTTTAATAATTTTTTCATTTTACCCTCCTATAAGTTAGTCTTAGCTAACCAAAGAAAGTTTAACATTATTACTTTATTTTTCAATGTCTATTTTTGTTTCATCTCTGTAACAAAATTATCATTTTACACCTTATTTTCTTTATTTATCATTATTTTAAAGTGTTTTACACGTGAAACAAAAAAGTTTTCCCAAAAAATACTTCTATGTTATTAAGAAATATTTTTTATTGGACAATCTGTCCAATGAATAAAGCTAAAAGAGAGTATATAATAATAGAAAAGAAGAACCTTTGAGACAAATATGAAACAAACTTGAGACAAAAAATAATAGGACATATGATACACTTATCTTGTAACAAATCTAGATGACGTTACCTCAAAAAAAGAAAGTAGGTCATATAAATTGATAACAGTAAATAACTTAACACCAGATAGTGCCTGTCGTACCTTCTTCAATAATGATATCTATTTTTCTGCTTTTTGTAATGCTGTTTTGTTTAATGGAAGACAATTGATAAGTGCTCAAAATTTAATACATTATGAAAATGACAGTGCTGTAATAATCAACGATACAAAGAAAGTAGAAGATAAAAAAAGAAGAAGAGATATCATCGTTAGAGGGGATATTCATGGTATCTATTGTCTCTTTGGTATCGAACATCAAAGTACGATTGATCAAGAAATGGTGATTAGATGTGGCAATTATGAAATGATGGAGTATTTAAAACAGATAAAAAAAGGTGAAAAGGTTATACCCCAAGTCATGATTGTTTTTTATACAGGAGATAGAAAATGGAATGCTCTCTTAAGATTAAGTGATTACTTTGAAATACCAGAAGAGTTAAAAGAATATGTTAATGATTGGAAAATCAAAGTTGTAGATGTCAAAGAAATAAATACAAGTAAAATCAAAGATGAACAGACAAGATATTTTATAGAAGCAATACAGGCGATGTATAAAGGAAACTTTGAAGGATTGCATCGAAAAATAAAGATGAATAGAGATAACTTGATTTATGCAGCTATTATTACAAGAAGTTTAGATTTAATTAAAGACTTACCAGAAGGAGATGAAATAGATATGTGTGAAGGAATGGAAAGAATGGCAGAAGGATTTAGAAATGAAGGTAGAAAAGAAGGACTTATGGAAGGTGAAAAACGAGAAAAGAAAATGACACTATTATCACAATTAAAAGTAAAATTAGGAAATGTATCAAATCAATTAGAACAAGCAATACAAAATAGTTCGATGGAAAAACTCAATACTTTAACACTTGCTATTTTTGATATAACAAGTGAAGAAGATGTTTTAAAGATTATTAATTAATAAGTAATAATAAAGAGAATGCAAAATATATTTTTAGAAGTTTAACTTTTGTTGTTAAGCTTCTTTTTATTAGAAAAGTTGAATCGCACAAAAAAAGCCTTCCATCAAGGAAGACTTTTTTATATTATTTTTCGAAATCAAATTCTTGGAAAACTTCACTTACAGGTAAATTGTTTTCGATGTTTTCAATTGTTTTAGCAAGTAATGAAGCTACTGAAACAACTTTTAATTTATCGAATTTCTTTTCTTCAGGTAAGATAATTGTATCAGTTACAACTACTTCTTTAGCTGAACAGTTTTTCAATCTTTCAACAGCTGGTCCTGAGAATACTGGGTGTGTACATGCAACAAATACATTTTTAGCACCTTTTTCAAGTAACATATCAATACCTGCTACAATAGTTCCACCTGTATCAATCATATCATCAATCATGATACAGTTTTTACCTTCAACATCACCTAATACACCCATGATTTCAGCAACGTTAGGTTTTGGTCTTCTTTTATCAATGATAGCTACTGGACAATCTAAAGCAACTGCCATTTTACGAGCACGAGTAGCTCCACCATGATCTGGTGAAACAACACAGATATCATCTAAATTTTTATTTTTGAAATAATTACAGATTAATGGTAATGCTTGCATATCATCAACTGGAATGTTGAAGAATCCTTGGATTTGTGCAGCATGTAAATCAATTGTTACAACACGATTAACACCAGCAGTTGTTAATAAATCAGCAACTAATTTAGATGTAATTGGTTGTCTAGGTTTTGCTTTTCTATCTTGTCTAGCATATCCAAAGTATGGCATGATAGCTGTAATTTCTCCAGCTGATGCTCTTTTTAAGGCATCTGCTAAAACTAAGATTTCCATTAAGTTTTCAGTAACAGGATTAGATGTTGATTGGACAATGAAAACATCTTTTCCACGAACTGATTCATCAATTTCAACTAAGATTTCTCCATCAGCGAAATGGTGAACTTTTGATTTTCCCATTTCACAACCTAAATTATCACAAATGTCTTGTGCTAATTCTACTGATGATGATAAAGCAAATACTGTAATTTTGTTTTTCATTTTTTCTTTTACCCCTATTTTCCTATTTTATTTCTTTTTTCTTCTAATACTTTACTATAACCTTCTTTGTTCACTTGTCTACTTCTTGCAATTGCAAAAGCATCTTCATGAACTTCATCTGTAATTGTTGATCCAGCAGCAATAAATGCATTTTTACCAACAGTTACAGGTGCAACTAAATTAGAATTGCAGCCAACGAAAACGTTGTCTTCAATTACTGTTTGGAATTTATTTTTTCCATCATAGTTGCTAGTAATAGTACCGCAGCCAATATTTACGTTTTCACCAACTGTCGCATCTCCAATATAGCTTAAGTGCGCAGCTTTACTTCCTTTACCAAAAGTTGCTTTTTTCATTTCCACAAAGTTACCCATGTGGACATTTTCTAAGATATGACAATGATTTCTAAGTCTTGCATATGGCCCGATATCAACACCATTTTCAATAATTGAATCAGCAATAACAGAGAATTTAATTTCTACGTTATCTTTGATTTCTACATTATCAAATTCACAATAAGGTCCAATATGACATCCATTACCAATCACTGTTTTTCCTTTAATAATACATCCAGGTTCAATTGTTGTATCATGACCAATCACTACATCTCTACCAATATAAGTATTTGTCATATCTACAATATTTACACCATCTAATAAATGTTTTTTATTAATACGATATTGTAATTGTTTTGTTGCTTCTTGTAATTCAAACTTATCATTAATTCCACCAACTTCTGATAAGTCATCAATTTTATAACCACCAACATTTAAATTTTGATGATTCATAATTTCAATTACATCTGTAATATAGTATTCATTTTGAGCATTGTTATTTGTTACAGATTCTAATGCTTTAAATAAAGATGCATTATCAAAGCAATATTCTCCAACATTCATTTCAGAAATATTTCTTTGTTCATCTGTACAATCCTTATACTCAACAATACCTTTTACTTGATCGTTTTCTCTAATAATACGACCAAATTTTTTATTCAAGTCACAATCACATGTCATGACTGTTCCTTTCATTTGATGTTCATTATGATATTGAATTAACCCTTGTAATGTTTCTTTAGTAATTAATGGTGCATCACCATTTAAAACAATAGTTGTTCCTTCTTTATCACCTAAAACATCTTTTGCTTGCATCAATGCATGTCCAGTTCCTAATTGTTCTTTTTGCATTACAAACTCAACACCATCAACAAGTTTCATGACTTCTTCAGCTTTATGTCCAACAATAACATAAATACCATCAACACCTAAACCTTTTAATTCATCAACGATATGACAAACCATAGGTTTATATAAAACTTCATGTACTACTTTAGGCTTGTCGGATTTCATTCTTGTACCTTTACCGGCAGCCATAACTACTGCGTAAGTTTTCATTGTCACACCCCTCTACGACGACATTCTAACAAAATATAAGTCATAATTAAAGATGAATAAGACAATTTATTACAAATTCCTGCATCTTTTCAAAAAAAGAAAATCTTATCACAGATTTTCTTCTTTATTTAAAATTTTTGATTTTCTAACAAAAAAATAACGTTTTCTAAAGAATTCATATCCTTTATTCATAATTTCTTGATTTCTAGTAATACCAAAGACACATGAACCACTTCCTGACATTAAAGCTCCATCAAAACCTAACTTCATCATTTCTTTTTTGATTTCTTTAATTTGTGGTACCATTTTAATAGAAGGAAGTTCTAGTGTATTCTGTAAATTATCAATGACTGCTTGATAATCATTCATTTCTATTCCTTTTTTCATTTTTCTACAATCTTGGTGTTTTACCTTAGATAAATCTAATGATGTAAAAGCCTTTTGTGTTGAAACACCCTTTTTAGGTTTTACAAGTAATAAATAAGCTTCAAATGGTTCATCAATAAATTGTAGCTTTTCTCCAACACCTTCAACAAAGGCTGTTTTTTCATAAATACAAAATGGAATATCTGCTCCTACTTCTTTACCAAGAGCAGCCATTTCTTCATAAGATAAATTTAAATGAAATAATTTATTCATGGCTTTAATAACTGCTGCACCATCAGCACTTCCACCTGCCAATCCTGCTTGTGTTGGAATATGTTTATAGACAAAGATTTTAACTCCTTTTTTTAATCCATATCTTTCTTGCATTAACTTTGCAACTTTATACATAATATTTCTTTGATCGGTAGGAACGATTTTACTATTCGATTCTATTTCGATACCTTCAGGTATCACATTAATATAAATGAGATCATGTAAAGTAATTGGCGCCATGATCATTTCTAAATCATGATACCCATCTTCTCTTTTTCTTACTACATCTAACGCTAAATTTACTTTTGCATATGCTCTTACTTTCATTTTTCATTACCTCGGATACAAATTTCTGGCAACCCCTCTTGTATCAATTCCACCAACACCTAGTTGTTTAAAAGAGGTTTTTTCTATAACTTTTTCTAAATCGACATACTCTTTAATATTTGTACTTGCAATTTGAGTTGTAATAATAACAGGATCTAATGCATGAATATTTTTTCTTGAAGGACTTGATGCAAAGTTAGCACCACTCGCTACTAAAAGTTCATAGTATGATTGACAAGCTCCTGCAAAGATAACTAATGCATCTTTATCTGGTTGATACTCTCTAGCCTTTTTAATAGCTTCTACAAAATCTAAACTGTGTAAATAATCTTGACTATTTCTTTTATGTCCATTCTTTTTCAAGGCATCATGTCCTGTAATGACTAAAAGATGTGGATTATGTTTTTTTAATAGATTGGTTATTTTACTAGCAAACTCTTCTTCTTTAAAATAATAACCATATGCTCTAATACCATACTCTTGATATTTTTTCATACACATCTTTAAATAAGATGGATCACCATCTAAATGTAAAACACTTCCCTTTAAACATTTTTCTTGTGGTAAAACAACATCTTCTATCACTCTTTTTTCTTGAACAAGTTCTAAATCATCTATTTCACTATCTGCAATAAGACGATACTCTATTCCTCTTAAATAACAAATATTTTCTTGTATATCTATCACTTCAAAAATAATATCTTGATGATATTTTTTTCTACTTACAATATCACCTATTTTCATTTTATCACCATTATATAATATGTTTATATAATGATTTTGTGATAGCCTGATAATCTTCTAATGTGAGTTGTTCACATCTTAATTTTTGATCTATTTGATTTTCATTCAAAATATCTAATGCATTTTGATATTCTTGTTTTAAATTATTATAGATTGTTTTTCTTCTTTGTTTAAAAGAAACATTTAATACTTTATATAAATCTAAATTAGCTTCCTTATTAATTGTAATCTTTAAAATAGCACTATCAATATGAGGTGCAGGAATAAAAACATTTTGACTCACTGTAAACATATATTCAATCTTACCCATATCCTCAATCATATACATTAGTGGACTTTTATAATCACTTGTATATTTTAAAGCAACTTCTTTTTGTACCATCACAACAATTTCATCAATGACCTTACTTTCAGTTAAAACCTTTTCAATAATTTGAGTTGTAATATAATAAGGTAAATTAGCTACTAAAATAACTTTTTCATATTTTTCTTTTAAACCCTTTAAATCCTCTAAATTCGCTTTTAAAAAATCTTCAAAAACAATTTCAATATTTTCTTGATTTAAAAACTCTTCATAAACCCCTTTAAAACGTGTATCTATTTCATAGCTTCTTACATACCCTGCATAACGTGCTAATACTTGTGTTAAAGCTCCAATTCCAGGACCTACTTCAATCACTGCACATTTTTCATTCACACTTGAACAATGAACGATTTTTTCTACAACACGAGGATCAATTAAAAAGTTTTGTCCATATTTCTTTTTAGGATATAAATCATATTTATCTAATATATATTGTGTTGTACTTTTAGTCGCTATATCCTTCATTCTTTAACTCCTTTTCTATTATTTCCTTGGAAATACCCACCATATTCAATCTTTTAAATAAAGTCTTTGCATTACCATATCCTAAATGAAATAAATCATAAACCTTTAATCTTTTCTTTTTATCTCCAATAATATCTAATTCTAAAAATTCTTTCCAAGAAATACTTTCTTCTTGATTAGAAAATGTAACAACATTTTCAATTGCTTTTTTAACAGCTTCTTTATTAGCTTCCGCAATACCTAATTTCTTTTTACCAATTGCATCTTTTTTATCGACAAAAGCATGTTTACAATTTTTTACATACTGTTCTACTTGATTTCTAATTTTTAATCCTGGATAATCAGGATCTGTTAAAACAATAACTCCTCTTGTTTTACTTGCCTCTTTAATAAGATCTAATGTTTTTTGATCTATTGCAAGACCATGTGTTTCTATAGTATCTACATCATATAATTCTTTTAATAATTGACTATCTGTCTTTCCTTCAACAACAACAATTTCATTAATTCTTTTCATAAGTTTACCATTTTAAATAAATCGTTCTCATTTGATCATCAGCAATATATTGAATCTGATCTACCCCTTCAATTAAACGATAAGAATCTCCTTTTTGTGTTAACCTTTCTTTAGCATCATTATATACTTGATTTGAAAATTGAAAATAACATTCGTTTTTATTTTGATCAACTTTAGCTTTCAAAGCAGATAATTGATATGAATCAAAATAAAGTCCCTCTTCTTTATAATAAGTATGTTTTCCATCTTTAGTTATTTGATAACTATCTTCTAAATTATAAATATTTTCTAATGTTTGACTATCAAACATTAAATAATTATTATTAATAATTTCACCATCATCTAATACTAAATCACCCCATGTTGCATCTATATAATAATAATCATGATCATACTTTATCATATTTATTGCATGTTTATTTGTTTTTCCATCAATCGTTGCTTCAGCTGCTAAAAAAGTAGTCTTTAATCCTAATTGATTAAGTAAATATTGTAATGTTTTAGCATATCCACTACATACTGATTGATGATTGAGTAAAACACTAATGATTTCCTGATTATATTTTGCTTTTTCATTATACTTACATTGAGTAATAATATAATCATAAATATATTTTATTTTTTGATATTGTTCTAAATCTTTTGTATTTTGTTTAACTTGTTTAACAATTTTCTTTATCTTTTTTTGATTTTTAAGAATTGTCTTTTCTTTCATATTATATTCAAAAGAAAAAAGACCTCTTTTATCAAGTGACCATTCTTTAATATAAAATAATTCTGGATGATCTTTTAAAATAGCATAAACAATTTCACTTACTGCTTCGATATCTTTTTCTTTAATATTAATATTTTGTTTTCTTGCATAAGCAATATTATAAATTGTTTGATAAAGTTGTTTTTGATTTTTATTTAATAATTGATAATGATATTTAAAACACGTATCTTGTTTAAATTTATTTTCTATATTTTGGTAAGATTGTGGAAAACATCCACATAGTAAAAATAATACTAATGAAATAATAACTTTTTTCATTTTAAAAAAAATAATCTAGCAGCGCTAGATTAATCTTCTTTCAATTTATATTCAAAATAACTCTTACCAAAATAAACTACGCTACTCGCTAAGAGCATCATTAATAATCCTAAGCACATCATAAACATCCCCTTTATATTCATATAATACTCTTTTATCATATTTTATGCAAATCATTTAAATTTATATTATTTTCTTATCGTCTCTTTTCTACAAATTTTATTAAACCAATATTATAAAATATTACTTAATTAACCATCTGACACATGTGCATAGTATGGTTCGGATAAATTGAGTACAGTAATAATTGCTTTTTTAGGACATGGATGTGATTTCAAAACATATTTCTGTATTTTGTTCATGAAGTTCTTTCCAGTATATCTATGGTTGAAACGCCATTCTTGTTCATTCAAAAACAAAGGTAAGTCACGTTTAGTTACTCCATGATATATACCAGTAATATTATTCTTTATATCACCAATTAATACATTAAGCCAATACAATCTATGATTTTCTTCATCATAGAGTATTTTTTCTGATTTTAATGTTATTTTATCAGTTAATCCTAAAAAAGTTGTTTTTCCATCAGTGTTTAGTATTCTTTCTTTTGAAAGTATTGCTTTTTTTGAGATGAATCTAACAATATTATTTGTACTATCTACAGCTACTGGCATTAATTTTAAAAATTTTGGATATTTATTTTCTTTATCTGTTGATAACATTACTAAAAAGGGTTGCTGTTCAGTAGCAACTCCTTGTTTGTGTTCTTCTTTACTTTTTGAGCCTATATAAGCAACGTCTGCTTCATAAAAAAAGCTGTCCAGAATTTTTTCACTGTTACTTTGGGACATAAGAATCCTACATTTTCTACAAAGTAATAGCGCTGTTTTATAATTTATTTCTAATTCATTAGCTAATTCAATCGCAGACAAACCTTTATTTGCCGTAAAAAAGAGATACATTCCTAAAATCAATTTATAAAGATCTAGCTTATTATCTTGAAATATAGTATTAGAAAGTAAGTAATGTTGATGACCACATTCTTTACATTGAAAGACATCACCTCTTTTAATGGAATAGTAATGTGTACATCCACATTTTTCACAGTAAAAGCCAACAGGCCATTTCATTTTAAAAAAGAATTTTACACATTCATCATGATTATTTGCATATTTTCTAGTTAAAGTAATTAAAGAATCCTTTTTTGGTTTTTGATTTTTAGCCATAGTATCCACCTCTTTAAGAAAAGTATATAATATTTTAAAGAAGTGATAGATTATACTCCTCGGTTTAAAGTGAGAATAACGGAGTTAAATCAAAAGATGTGTCAGATGGTTAATTAAGAAATATTATTAGTAAAATAAATATTTTTAAACTTGTCCAATGATTTAAAAGAAGGTAAAATTATAATAAGTAGGTGATGTATGATGAATGCCGATAGATTATTTATGCTTGTTGATACGTGTGCAAATATTGATGAGGTTAAACATGAATTTCCAGATTTAGATTTTCTAACTTATTTTTATGCTTTGTTAGGATATTATTGTATTCCTACAGTAAAATTATATAATGAAACAAAAATTGATGAAAATACTTTAAATGGAATTCTTAATGGTGATATTAAACCTCATAGAGATGATCTTATTCAAATGAGTTTAGTTTTAAATATTGATTTAAAGAAAACAAACTTCATGCTTTCTTTAGCAGAATGTGAAACATTATCTTATAAAGAAAGTCGTGATAGTTTAATTATTTGTGCCATTAAAAATCATTATTCAATCAATAAAACGAATATCATGTTATCAACTTGCAATCTTGTCAAAATATAAAGGTAGTAAAATAGTGGTTCATATGAACCACTATTTTTTTATTTATCTAAGTTTTTGAAAGCTGTTGAAAGCATTAATTTAATACGATTTAATTGGTTAACTTCACTTGCTCCTGGATCATAGTCAACAGCTACAATGTTACTTTGAGGATATTTCTTTCTTAAGGCTTTAATTGCTCCTTTACCAGTAACGTGGTTGGGTAAACATCCAAATGGTTGCATACATACAATGTTTGGTGCTCCACTTTCAATAAGTTCAATCATTTCACCAGTTAAGAACCAACCTTCTCCTGTTTGGTTACCAATTGAAACAACTTCTTTGGCTTTATCAGCAAGATGTTCAATCGATGCTGGTGGATCAAAACGTTTAGATTTTTCTAAAGCTTTGATCATATCTTTTCTTAAGAAATCAACTGCTTTAACAGCGAATTCACATAGCTTAGTAGCTTTAGCTGTTGCATTAAAATGTTTTCTTTCAAATGTTGTTGAATAGAAACAATATTGGAAGAAATCAATAAGATCAGGCATAACAGCTTCTCCACCTTCTCTTTCAATAATATCAACAATTTGATTATTAGCAGTTGGATGGAATTTAACAAGAATTTCTCCTACTAAACCAACTCTTGGTTTTTTAATATCTAATAATGGTAATTCATCAAAGTCTTTAACAATTCGATAAACATTTTTCTTAAGTTCTTTCATGCTACCAGTTTCAATATTCTTCATACATTTTTCTACCCATGATTGGTAAAGTTTATTAGCACTACCTTTTTCTTTTTCATAAGGTCTTACACGATAAAGAACACGCATGAATAAGTCTCCATACATTGCTCCAATGATTACCTTTTTGGCAAGTGGATAAGTAATTTTAAATCCTGGATTTGATTCAATACCTTGTAAGTTAGCACTGATAACTGGTACTTGTTCTAAACCAGCATCTTTTAATGCTTTACGAATAAATCCAATATAGTTTGTAGCACGACAACCTCCACCTGTTTGTGAGATGATCAAGGCTGTTTTATTGACATCGTATTCACCACTTGTTAAAGCTTCCATCATTTGTCCAGCAACAAGGATACTTGGATAGCAGGCATCATTGTTGACATATTTTAATCCGGCTTCTGTAGCACCTTTGTCTACTGATGGTAAGACTTTTAAGTTATAACCACTTTCTTGCATTGCTTTTTCAACAAATTGGAAATGGATTGGTGACATTTGTGGACATAGAATTGTCCAACGATCATCTTTCATTTCTTTAGTAAATGGTACTTTGACTGGTTTATATTTTTTAGATAAATCAATTTCTTTATTTTCTTGTTTATCAATTGTTGCTTTTAATGAACGGATACGAATACGAATTGCTCCTAAGTTACTTCCTTCATCAATTTTAATAAGTGTATAAATCTTATTTCTAGCATTTAAGATTTCAGCAACTTGATCGGCAGTAACAGCATCTAATCCACAACCAAATGATGTTAATTGAATTAATTGTAAGTTTGGTTGAGATGAAACAAAGGATGCAGCATGATACATTCTTGAGTGATATGTCCATTGATCCACAACACGTAATTCTTCTAATTCTTTATCTAAATGACAAACACTATCTTCTGTTAAGACAGCCATACCTTCACCAGTGATTAAATCAGCTAATCCATGGTTGATTTCTGGATCGACATGGTAAGGTCTACCCGATAAAACAACACCTGTCATATTATTTTCTTTTAAGTATGCAAGGACTTTTTCTCCTTCTCCTTGGATATCTAAACGACATTGTTGTAATTCTTCATAAGCATGTTCAATAGCTGCTTTTAATTCTTTATCACTAATACCAAATGATTTAAATTCATCTTTTAAGTTTGTAAACATTGTTTTACGATTACTTAAATCCATGAATGGATTTCTAAAGATGATTTCATTTGTTTCTAAGTTATCTACGTTATTTCTAATAACTTCTGGATAAGAAGTTACGACTGGACAGTTGTAATGATTTCCTTGTGTAATATTTTCTTTTCTTTCATATGCAACTGAAGGATAGAAAATATATTTAATTCCTTTTTCAATTAAGCTTTCAATATGTCCATGTGATAATTTAGCTGGATAACATACACTTTCTGATGGAATAGATTCAATTCCTTTTTCATAGATTTTTTTACTTGAACGTGGTGATAAAACCACTCTAAATTTTAAATCAGTAAATAATGTATGCCAGAAAGGATAGTTTTCATACATATTTAAGACACGAGGAATACCTACTGTTCCACGTTTTGCTTCTTTAGCAGTTAATGAACGATAATTGAAAACTCTACGATATTTATAATCATACAAGTTTGGTAATTGTTTTGATTTAGGAGGTAAGTTTGCTCCTCTTTCACATCTGTTTCCACTAATATGTTCACTACCATCATTGAATGAAGAAACTGTTAACATACAATGATTTGTACATTTTTGACAATAACGAATTGTACTTTCATAACTGAAAGCATCAACTTGTTCCTTATTAAGTAATGTTGTTCCTTGCCCTTGATATCTTTCTCTAGCAATTAATGCAATACCAAAGGCTCCCATTAATCCAGCGATATCTGGACGAATTGCTTTGATTCCTGTTTCTTGTTCAAAAGCTCTTAAAACAGATTCATTATAGAATGTTCCACCTTGTACTAATACTGATTTACCAATACTTTCAGGTGAACGTAATTTAATAACTTTATATAAAGCATTTTTAATAACAGAATAAGCAAGACCTGCAGAAATATCTTCAATCTTAGCTCCTTCTTTTTGTGCTTGTTTTACTTTAGAGTTCATGAATACAGTACAACGTGAACCTAAATCAATTGGTGCTGTTGATTGTAAAGCAAGATTAGCAAAATCAGCAACATTGTATCCTAATGATTTAGCGAATGTTTCAATAAATGAACCACATCCAGATGAACAAGCTTCATTTAATAAGATATCTTGGATAATTCCATCTTCAATCTTAATAGCTTTCATATCTTGTCCACCGATATCTAAGATAAACGATACATCATCTTTAAAATATTTAGCAGCAGTAAAGTGAGAAATTGTTTCTACTTCACTGACATCCATTTTAAATGCAGATTTAATTAAAGCTTCTCCATATCCAGTTGAACCAGCATGAACAAGTTCTACTCCTTTAGGTAAAATTTCATAGATTTCTTTTAAAATCTTACGAACAACTTCAATTGGATTTCCTTCATTAGATGAATAGAATGTATATAATACAGAACCATCTTCATCAACTAATACAGCTTTAGATGTTGTCGAACCAACATCTACACCTAAGAAAGCTTTTCCTTGATATGTATTTAAATCTCTTTTCTTTACTTTTGTACGGTAGTGTCTATTTCTAAATTCAATACGATCTTCTTCTGTTTCAAATAATGGTTTCAAAGTATCTGTTTCATCAGAAATACCATCTTTTAATGAATCTAAAATATATACAAGTTCATCAATTGTTGTTTTATTCACTTTATCTTCTCTAGCAAGTAAACAAGCTCCCATCGCTACGAATAATTGTGAGTTTTGAGGGAAGATAACATCTTCATCTTTTAAGTTTAATGAATCAATAAAACGTGCACGTAATTGATCTAAGAAATAAAGAGGTCCTCCTAGAAAAGCAACTTTACCACGAATAGGTTTACCACAAGCAAGACCACTAATTGTTTGATTGACAACGGCTTGGAAAATAGAAATAGCGATATCTTCTCGAGCTGCTCCTTCATTGATTAATGGTTGGATATCTGTTTTAGCGAATACACCACAACGAGATGCAATTGGATAAATTGTTTCATAGTTTTTAGCAAGTTCATTTAATCCAGCAGCATCTGTTTGTAATAAGGAAGCCATTTGATCAATAAATGCTCCTGTACCACCTGCACAAGTCCCGTTCATTCTTTGTTCAAGAGTTGATTCAAAGTAAGTGATTTTAGCATCTTCTCCACCTAATTCAATTGCAACATCGCATTCAGGAATATATGTTTCTACTGTTTTTGTACAAGCAATCACTTCTTGAACGAATTCTACATTTAAGTGTTTTGATAAAGAGAGCCCACCTGAACCTGTCATAACTACTTTAACTGGTAAGTTTCCATAGTGTTCTTGAACTTCTTTAATAAGACTTTCTATTGCTGGTTTAACATCAGAATAGTGTCTTTGATATTTTGAATAGATACATTGATGTTCTTGATCTTCCACATATAATTTTACTGTTGTTGATCCAACATCAATTCCCATGTAATATAATTTATCCATTTTTTGACTCCTTTACTAAATTAAGTGTCATTTTAGAAATCGTATTTCTAAATTGTTTCACTTCTTTTTCATCAATTCCATCTAACATAATTTTTTCTAGTTGAATAACATGATTATCAATCTTTTCTACTGTACTATACGCATGTTCAGTTGCTTTGATTTTTTTCATACGTTTATCATTTTCAACAGGTTCTTTTGTAATATATCCGTTCTTTTCTAAAGAATTTAAAAGACCTGTTGCAGTTGATCTTCTAATATTAAAATACTTTTCTATATCTTTTTGATAAACTTCTTCATCATTTTCACATAAATAAACAAGAATTAAGCCCTGCGGTCCTGATAACATACAATCAATACCATGAATATCATCTAAATAACGTCCCATATATTTAGACAAAACACGTATTTCCATTCCTATTCGATGTTCCATAAATGTCTCCTTTTTTGTTCGGCTGCTAACATTATACGCTTTTGTCACACTATGTCAAACTATTTGAAATTAATTACGAAAACAAAAAAATAGATATTTTCATATCTATTTAAATAATGCACTTCCTATACGAATCATTGTTGATCCATGTTTTAAAGCTTCATGATAATCATTAGACATTCCCATGGATAATTGATCTAATTGATACATTGGGTATTCTTTTTGAAGTCTTTGTAAGAGTTCTTGTGTCATCTTAAAATACTTTTCAGTTTCACTACTTTCAATATGTGGTGCCATCATCATAAGTCCTCTTACTTTAACATGAGGATAATCTTTCAAACTATTAAATACTTCATCAATCTCTTCTACTTCGAAACCATGTTTACTTTCTTCTTTAGCAATATTTACTTGAATTAAAACAGGCATTTCTAAATCTCTTTTAGCTGCTTGTTTTTCAATTTCTTTCAATAAAGAATAACGATCAACAGCATGAATCAATGTTACCTTATCAATAATATATTTTACTTTATTTGGTTGAAGTGTTCCTATAAATTGAAACTCACCATTTCCATGATAATTTTCATACTTTTCTAAAAAAGCTTGTACTCTGTTTTCACCAAAACAAGTAACTCCTAATTTTTCTAATTTTTCAATTTCTTTAACATCTACATATTTTGTAGCAGCAACAAGCTTTGCTGGTTTTACTTCTTCTAATATCTTTTTAACTGCTTCTTCATTTACAATCATAAAACTCTTCCTTTCATGATAAATTCTTCCTTTATTATAATTCAATCAAAAAGAAAAACAAGAACTTAGTCTTGTTTTAATCTTATTCTTTCTGATTCTTTTTTTAATACTTTCATTAAAATAGGTGCACATATTAAATAGAAACAAAAGTTTCCTACTGCATGAAAAGTATCAAACAATAATCCTGCCATATAATAAACAATATATAAAGAAGGACCACCTAGCATTAATTGTTCTAACGATACAACAATTCCAAAAACATACCCCATTAAAAAAGAAAATATAGCCATTGGAAACAACTTAGGTTCTTTATGTATTTTCTTTAAAAAATCCATTAAAAATTGAGTAATTAAACAAATAACCACCCAGGCAAGAATTTGAAAAAATGTCCATGTTCCCATACCTAAAAACAAGTTAGAAACAACAGTAGTCACAATGCTTAATTTAACACCAAAACCTAATCCAAATAACATAACTGAAATAATAATGATAGACGTAACAGGCTTAATATTAGGTAATGCTTGCAGGTATATACGTGAAGCAATATTAACAGCTGCCAATATTCCTATTAAACTAATTTCTTTTACTTTACTCGAATGCATATAGTCTCCTATTCATAGTTAACATAATACCAAACAACTTTGTCGCCATCTTTTAAATTGTATTTAATTGCTGCCATATTAGGGGCAACTCCATTGACACTATACATCCATCCAGACATTGGTCCATGTTGTTTTTCTTTTAAGCCACCTATTCCTGAAACATAATAATCACTACCAGTAACTTCTTTACCATTTTTAGCTGCAATAACTTTTAATACACTTAAAGCATTACTGTTTTTATCTACATTTAATGTTCCTGCCATCATCGTATTTCCCATACCAATTACTTGAATATTAATTGTAATTTTATCGTTATTTGGTTGTTGTGTGGACGAACTACTATTTGTTGAATTATTTGATTGATTATTGTTTGTTTGTCCACTATTTGATGGTGTTTGTGTTTTAGAACTTTGTGAATGATTTACACTACTACTACTCTTATTAGAAGCGGCTGAAGATGATTTACTTTGAGAATCTTTTTTATCATTATCATCCTTTTTTTCTATTGTATCATTTTTGGTAGTTTCATCTGTTTTTTGTTCTTGTTTAGATGTTTCTTCTTTTTCTTCTATGTTTTCCTTAGTATTTTTATCTTTCTTGTTTTTTGTTGTACTACTTGATTTCTTTGTTGGTGTTGTACTAACAGTTACTGTATTTGATTTATAGTTTCCAGTAACTCCGTTATAAATAGAAAAACCACCAATAAAAACAAAAGAAATTGTAATAAATAATATTACAATTCTTTTTGTTTTATCCATGTTTTTTATTTTATTAATGAGCTCTTTCATATTCTTTTCTTAATACTAAGAATAATCCACCAGATACCATTGATAATGAAACAAACATAATTACATGTGATTCATCTCCTGTTTTTACTGAAGTTGTTTTATCATCTGCTTTTGGAGATGTTGATGTATTAGATTGATTATCATCTTGTTTTGGTTCTGTTGGTTGAGTTGGATCTGTGTTATCAGGTTGTTCTGGATTCATCATTTTATCATAAGCTTTTTTAGCTTTAATAATAACTGATCCGTTTTTATATGTTCCTAATGTTTTAGCTACTTCTGCAGTTGTATATTCTGCATTATAACCACTTGGGAATGATCCATCACTTAATTGTGTATTTAAAAGACAATCTACTGGATGAACAGTATAACTATCATTTAATAAAGCATTTGTATCATATGCGAACATTCCTTCTAATACTTGTGATTGAGTATCTACATTATCAGCAGTAACCCATCCTGTTGTTGTCATTGTTGTATTATTTTTAATATAATCAATTGCTTTATTGATAGTAGTCGCATATTTTTCTTTATTCACAACTGCTAAACCTTCAATAACCCATCCTGTAGTATCATAATCAGCGTAATAAGTTCCGCCCCATTCATAACCACAAACACTAGATGCTGCTAATTCATCATTTAATTTATTAGCAATTAAATTTGTCTTTTCTGATGAAGTTACATATAAAGCATATAATGTCCAAACATCTGAAGAAGCTCCCCAGCTACCTTCAACATTACCATTTTCATCAATTTGACTTTCTAATGTTTCTTTATCTTCTGTAGGATCAACACCTAATAAAACTTCTGTAACAATTTTTTTAGAAAGTGATGTACTACTTAAATCTGCTGAAGAAGTATCAAATTGATTGCTTTCAGCTTCTAATCCTAAAGATTCTACAGCAAGAATTTTATCTGCATTATTTAAATTGTTGTTATTTTTATAATATTCAACAACTTTAGAATAAGCAGCATTAATTTTTGATGTATCATATGATGTTGCTGATACACCAGAAATGGCAGTCATGAAACATACAACTGAAATCATAAAACTGCATACAATTTTTCTCATTTTCATATTCTTTCCCCTTTCAAATTAAATAACTCCTAAACAAAAAACTAGGCATAGTTATCCTAGTTAACGTCTAGAAGAACTACTTTATACTCCGTAAAGTGTATCCTTAGATATAGGCAAGTATTCCGACTCTGTTTCATTGTTTAAGCGTCTTCCCAGTTTCCCAGTGACATCGATGCTTATTCTCCACATTACGGCGGCGGGACCGTTCAGGTCTTTCACCTGATTCCTTTTTCATTTAAATATAAAATATTTAAAACCTATAAATATTATTCAATTTTACTTTGTACGCGCTCATTATATTATAGTTCTTCAAAAAAATATAGATAAAACGAAAAAATCGCATGAATTCATGCGATTTTAATTTATCTGATTGTTGTTCCTACTGGTAAATCTCCTGCTTCAACAACACCTAATACTTTTTTATCTCCACCTGCTAGAACCATACCTTGTGATTCTACTCCTCTTAATTTAGCTGGTTTTAAGTTTGTTACAACAATAACCTTTTTACCAACGAATTCTTCTGGTGAATAAACATCAGCAATTCCACTAACAATTTGTCTTGGTGTTTCTTCACCAACATCAATTTGGCTTACTAATAATTTATTAGCATTTGGATGTTTTTCACATTTAATAACTTCTCCTACTTTTAATTCTACTTTAGAGAAATCATCAATTGTAATTTCTGATTTTGATTCTTTTGCTTCTTTTTCTTTCTTTTCTTTTACAGCTTTAATAGAAGCTTTTTGTTTTGCTTCAATTACTTCTACTTTTTTAGCAACTTCTTTTGGATCTAATCTTGCAAATAACATTTCTGGTTTTTCTACAACTTTAGTTCCAGAAGCATATTTACCAAATTCTTTTAAGCTTTCAAAGTCACGTTGATCTGTATTGATTTGATCTAAAATTTTTGTAGATGTTGAAGGCATATATGGATATAACATAACAGATGAGAATCTAATTGCTTCAATTAAATTATATAATACTGTAGCTAAACGATCTTTTTTAGTTTCATCTTTAGCTAATACCCATGGCATTGTTTCATCGATGTATTTATTTGTTCTTCTTAATAAGTTAAAGATTTCATCTAATGCATTTGATGCTTTAAATTCATCCATTTTAGCAATAGACTTAGCTGGCATAGCTAACGCTAAATCTTTTAATTCTTGATCCACTGGTTCACATACATTTTTATTTTCTACAATACCACCAAAGTATTTATTAGACATTGCAATTGTTCTATTAACTAAGTTTCCTAAAACATTAGCAAGATCACTATTAATTCTTTCTACTAATAAATCCCAAGTAATGCTTCCATCATTATCATATGGAATTTCATGTAATACAAAATATCTGACTGCATCTACACCAAAGATATCTACTAAATCATCTGCATAAATAACATTTCCTTTTGATTTAGACATTTTGCTTTCACCTTGTAATAACCAAGGATGTCCAAATACTTGTTTTGGTAATGGAATATCTAATGCCATTAACATAATTGGCCAATAAATAGTATGGAATCTAACGATATCTTTACCAATTAAATGTAAATCAGCTGGCCAGAATTTTTTATATAGTTCACCATGATTTCCATCTGCATCATATCCAAGTCCTGTAATATAGTTAGTTAATGCATCAATCCATACATAAACAACATGTTTAGGATCAAAATCAACTGGAATAGACCATTTAAATGACGTTCTAGATACACATAAATCTTGTAATCCTGGTTTTAAGAAGTTATTCATCATTTCATTTTTTCTTGAAACTGGTTGAATAAATTCTGGATGATCTTCAATATGTTTAATTAAACGATCTTGATATTTAGATAATTTAAAGAAGTATGCTTCTTCTTTAGCATCATGAACATCTCCTCCGCAATCTGGACATTTACCATCAACTAATTGTGATTCTGTAAAGAATGATTCACATGCTGTACAATATTTACCTTCATAATGTCCTAAGTAAATATCACCTTTGTCATATAATTTTTTAAAGATTTTTTGTACTTGTTTTTCATGATATTCATCTGTTGTTCTCATGAATCTATCATATGATGTGTCCATCATATCCCAAATATTTTTAACAACACCTGCAACTTGATCTACATATTGCTTAGGTTCAATTCCTGCTTCTTTAGCTTTAATTTCAATTTTTTGTCCATGTTCATCTGTTCCTGTTTGGAATCTAACATTGTACCCTTCTTGTCTTTTAAAACGAGCAATTGCATCAGCTAAAATAATTTCATAGGTATTTCCAATATGAGGTTTACCTGAAGTATAAGTAATTGCTGTTGTAAGATAATAATCTTTTTCGTCTTTCATCTTCTAATCTCCTTTATAAAAATAAAAAAACGTCCTTATAAAAGGACGAATAATCGCGGTACCACCTTTTTTACACATTGCTGTGTCACTCAAAACTTTAACGCAGTTAACGATTATTTCTAACTATTTGAAATAACTACTCCTGGGCCATCTCTTAAAGTTTAACATACTGGTTTTCACCACCCACCAGCTCTCTAAATGTCTTGCTTTAACATCTTCCATTCTTCGTATTTATTGTATCCTTATTAACTTTATCAAACCCTTAAATTAATGTCAATGAGTTTCATTGAAAGAAAATATGTTTCACGTGAAACAAAAATAGTATAGCCTAAACTATACTATTTATAATCAGAATGTCCTCTATATTTCAATAAATCTGACACAGTTACAAATTGATATCCTTCCTTGCTCAATTGATCAAGAGCCATTTCCAATCCTGCTACAGAATTTTCATGAATATCATGTATCAAAACTATATTACCATCACCTGTTTTAGCTTTAGTATCTCTAATAATATGATCACATATAATTTGTGCACCATTTGCAGCTTTACTATAACGCCAATCTTCAGTATCTCCATCCCATAAAATCATACTTAAACCATAAGAATGAAAAGCAGATTTAACAGTATCATTTTTAGCTCCGTATGGTGGTCTGATCAATGTTGGTTCTGTACCACAAGCTTTAAAGCAAGCTTCTTGTGTTTTACTAATTTCACTATCTAATGTTGCTGCATCTAATTTAGTAAGTTGCGCATGTTTATATGTATGACTTGCTAATTCATGACCTCTTTCATAAACTGATTTGACAATATTTGGATAAAGATTCATATTTTGTCCTAATTCAAAGAAAGTACCTCGACCATTATATTTTTCAAAAGCATTCATTGCTCTTTCTGTTAATGTTTTATGTGGTCCATCATCTAATGTAATAGCAACCATTTTTTTCTTTGGATCAACTTTCATTAATTTTGGAGCTTTCACATCTAACGGTGCATTTGATGGAATATTTTTATTTGCAAGTTTTATGTAATCTTTATTCTTTTTATAATTAACAACAACTTTGTTTTTTAGTTTTTTATCTGTATAATATGTAAAATCTTTCTTACCTACTTTAATAGCAGTTGATTCTTTATCATATTTTTTTACTCCTAGTTGATCTAATAACGCTCCATATTTACCATGTAAACAATCCTTTAAAGTTAATAATTGATTTGTTTTACAATCATATGTCATTATTTGTTTTGTTGATTTTGTTTTTGTTTCATCTTCATTGACTCTTTTATAATCCAATTCAATAACTATATATTGTTTATAAATTTTTTTACATGAATAATCCAAATAAAGAATATCTTTTTGATCTTTTTTCTTTTTTTCAGATTTTAAATATGTATTATATGAGTCTTTAATCATTTTATTTAAATTTTTTTCTTTTACTTTAGGATAATATAATGATATATAAAATTGATCATTTTCTTTTTCATAATGTTCAACTGTCCCATAGTGTTTATTATCTGTATTATATGAATTATAGGCCTCATATTTATTTTTACCACCAAATAATAGGAAATAAATTCCACCTATTATTAATATAAACACCAATGCTGTAATGATAACTGGTATTGGTTTTAATCTTCTTCTACGTCTTCTATGACTGTAGTTTTTTTTACTGTACATATTCCCATTGCCTCCTTCTTATAATATACCACAAATAAAGCACCTTTTATATATTTATCTTTTGTTTCACGTGAAACAAAAAATACCATTACTTAGAATGGTATTCTTGATAAACACTGTTTTTATTAAGATTTCTTTGTTTAGCAACTTCTTTAATAGCGTCTTTTGTAGACATACCTTTTTCAATATACATATCTACATCTTCTTTGATAGTTGTATTAAAAACAATTTCTACTTCCTCTTCTTGGCTTCCTTCAACAACGATAACCATTTCACCCTTTAATTCATCTACAATAGAAATAACTTCAGAAATATGCCCTCTAATAATCTCTTCATGCTTTTTTGTAATTTCTCTACATAAAGCAATATTTCTATCACCTAAAATATCTAACATGAGTGTTAATGTTTTTTTGATGCGATGTGGTGATTCATAAAAAACAATAGTTTCTTTATATTTCTTTAATTCAGTTAATTCCTTTTTCTTCTTTTTATCTAAATGATCTAAAAAACCATAAAACATAAATGGCTGTGGTGCAATACCAGAAACAACCAAAGCATCTAAACATGCATTACATCCAGAAATAGGAACCACATTAATTTCATGTTCTATTGCTTCTTTAACAAGTTCATAACCCGGATCAGAAATTGCTGGATAACCTGCATCACTTACTAATGCAATATCATTTCCTTCCTCTAATAATTGAATAAGTTTAGGAATTGATTGCTTAATATTATGTTCATGATGTGAAATAAGCTTAGTTGAAATTTGAAAATGATTAAGAAGTTTAACTGTATTTCTTGTATCTTCTGCTGCGATATAGTGAACACTTTTAAGAATATTAACAGAACGATATGTCATTTCATCTAAATTTCCAATAGGTGTTGCTACTAAATATAATGTTGGTTTTCCGTTTTCAAAACTTTTTTGTCTATTCATCTATCTTCTCTCCAAACATTCTTTTTACTTCATTACTATAACTTCCATCATCATTATGAGCATATAATGGTGGTTCAATTTTCAATCCTTTTTTCCCTTTGTACATTCCCTCTACTAATAAAACATGAGAATCTCTATTCATTTTAGGATATACAAAACGAATTCTTTTAGGTTCTATATCATACTTTTGCATAATATTTAAAATATCTATCATACGATCTGGACGATGTACAATTGCAAATCTTCCTTTGTTATCTAATAAATATGCTGCTGAAGAAATAATCCCTTCTAAATCTATTTTTATTTCATGACGAGCAATTGTTAGATATTCATTATCATTTAAATTACTGTTTTCCCCTACTTTAAAAAAAGGTGGATTACAAACAATCAACTGTGCTTTAGGTAATTCTTTAACAACATCTTTGATATCTCCATGAACAATTGTTATTTGTTCATTCAACTCATTCATCTCAACATTTCTTTTAGCAAGGTCAACAGCTTCTTCTTGAATTTCTATACCTATAATTTTTTTTGATGTTCTTTTTGAAAGTAATAATGGAATAGCCGCATTATTTGTACCAAAATCAACAATAGTTTTTACGTCTTTATTGATAGTACAAAATTGCGATAATAAAACAGTATCCAAAGAAAAATTAAACATATCTTTTCTTTGGATAATTTTTAAATCATTATGTGCTAATAAATAATTAATGACTTCTTGGTTTTCCATTTTTCTTTCCTGCATGATTATTTTTATCAAATTTAATTTCATCTAAACCAACGAATACAATTCCATTATTTGTTTCAACCTTAACAAGATCATTAATGACATTTAATCCTGTTACTTTTACATCTTTATCTTGATATTTTACACGAGATCCAATTTTAGGAAAACGTTCTTTTTCTAAAGAATAAATCTCATCTTCATATTTCAAACAGCACATCAATCTGCCACAAGCTCCAGAAATTTTTTCTATATTAATTGCTAACATTTGATTTTTAGCCATATTAATAGAAACACCATTAAATTCACCTAAAAGTGTCGAACAACACAATGGCAATCCACATGTTCCAATTCCACCAATAACCTTTGCTTTATCTCTAGGACCAATTTGTCTTAATTCAATTCTACATTTAAAAACTACAGCTAATTCTTTTAATAGTTCTCTGAAATCTACTCGATCATCTGATGTATACATGAAAATTACTTTTGCTTTATCTAAAGTATATTCACAATTAGTAAGTTGCATATTAACATCGTATCTTGAAACGATTTCTTTACATGTTACTAATGCTTGTTTAGCATCTCTAAGATTTCTTTGATAATTTTCGATATCTTTCTTTGTAGCTTTTCTCAAAATTTTCTTTAATTCTGTATCTAAATTAAATTCTGATATATCTTTTAACTCTTGTGATATTTCTCCAAGTTCTAATCCCCTAGCAGTTTCTACAACTACACGGTCATCTTTTTTTAATTTTAAATTTGTGGAAAAATAATAGATCTTACCAGCACTTTTAAATTTTACACTTGCAAGTTTAATTTCTTCCATATAAATTCCTTTCTATATTCTATACATCATACTGTCCATTAATAATGGAATATTAGCGTTTGTATCTAACAAGTATAATGTTTCTAATAATAATTCAATTTTCTTTATTATATCATTGTTATCATATTTTAGTGAATTAAAAAATTCTACGTGATCACAAAAAACAACTTTCTCATTTTGTTTCACGTGAAACATATCTTTAAGAGCAAGAATAATTAAATTAATGAATAATTTAATATTATCCTTTTCTTTATGATCCTTAAGCATATGAATTTGTGTGTTTATGATAAGATTTTCTCTATATAAAAATAAATCCTCAATAAAATTAATTGCCTGTAATACAATATCATCAAAAGTATCTTGATCTATTGCTTCTAATTCTTCTTCATCCTTAATAATATAAGATAAAATACTTGCTTTTTCCTTTTCATAGCCTTTAGAAATCAATTTTTCTTTAAGTACTTCTTTATTATCTGGTTTTAATTCTATAACCTGACATCTTGATATAATAGTAGGTAATATACGATTTATATTTTTAGTTGTAAAAATAGCATAAATACCTTCAGTAGGCTCCTCTAATATTTTAAGCAATGCGTTCATTGCTTCTTTGGTTGTCTTTTCTACATTTTTTAAAATATAAACTTTTGCCTTACCTTCAAGAGAAGATTTTTTGAAAGTTTCTTGAATATTTTCAATATGTTTCTTTTTAATACTTTCATCGTCACCATCAACTTCAATAATATCAGCATATTGATGATTTAATATTTTTTGACAATCAATACATTGTTCACAAGCTAATGGTTCATCACAAATAAGTGACATTGTTAAAAATTGTAATGGTTGATCTGTATTATTTCCAACAAGTAAAAAAGCATGTGGTATTTTTTTTGAATAAAACTCATTTTCAATAATTCTATAAAATAAAGGTTGATGTTCTTTTAAATAATCCTTAATCATAATATTTTTTTAATTTCCTTTAAAGCATCTTGAACAACATCTTCTACTTTTTGATCTGCATTAATCTTAACAATACGATCACTATATTGTTTACAAATAGTAAGATATCCTTCATAGACATTTTTATGAAAATCACTTTTTTCTAAATCTAATCGATTAGTTTCTCTTTGATTAACTTTAATTCTTTCTAAACCTTTTTTATAATCTATATCAAAAAATAAAGTTTTATCTGGCATAACATCATTTATAGCAAATAAATTCATGTTATAAACTTCATCGATACCTAAATTTCTTGCAACTCCTTGATAAGCAAGTGAACTATCTACGAAACGATCACATAATACAATATACCCTTCTTTTAAAGCTGGTAATACTTTTTCTACAAGATGTTGTCTTCTTGCAGCTGCATATAATAAAGCTTCTGTACGAGCATCCATTTTTGTATTCTTCTTATCTAAAATAACATTTCTTATTTGTTCTGCAATATCTACTCCACCTGGTTCTCTTGTAAGTAAAACTTTATATCCTAATTCATTTAATATTTTTACAAGTTCTTTAGAAACTGTTGTTTTTCCACTACCTTCTGGACCTTCTAATGTTATAAACTTTCCTGTCATAATACTTCTCTCCTCTTTCTTCATTATTATAACTGATTTTGATATTTAAACAAGAAAAGACCTCTTGCAAGGTCTTATATTTTCTTTCTTCCTTCTAATGATTTTAATAATGTTAATTCATCAGCATAATCTATGTTACTTCCTATTGGCAATCCATTTGCTATTCTACTTGTTTCAATTCCTTTTTTAGCTAACAGCTTAGCAAGAAATAAAGCAGTTGTCTCTCCCTCTCTTGTAGGATTTGTTGCTATAATAACTTCCTTAACACCATCTAGTCTTTCAAATAATGAATTAATATTTAAATCATCGATTGTTTTACCATCTATCATTGAAATCGTTCCATGTAAAACATGATATAGTCCATGATATTCTCTTACCTTTTCCATTGCAAAAACATCCTTTGGACTTTCTACAACACAAATAACAGATTGATCTCTTGTTTCGTCTTTACATATTTCACAAAGTTCTCCTTCACAAATATGTCCGCATTTTTTACAATAATGAATATTATCTTGAAAATGAGCTAAAACATTTGCAAACTCTTGAACATATTCTTTATCCATTGATAAAACATGATAAGCTAATCTTTCAGCAGATTTGCCACCTATTCCCGGTAATCTTTTAAAACATTCTACTAAATCAGTAAACGATTTTGGATAATTCATAATACACCTCTATTCTTCAAATTCAACAATATCATCACCAAACATATCAATCGCATATTGTTGAGCTTCAGTAAGTTCTACAACTGGTTCATGATATTCATCAATATGATGCAATACAATTGGCTGTGGTTGTGGTAATTTCTTTTCCTTGTTAAGTTGTATAAATTTTTGTCTCATATGAGGCCATTCATCTTCCATTACCGCAATAAAATCATAATCAGATCCTAATACTTCTTTTAAGAAACTCTTTAATGGATAATAGTTTTCTGTATAATTCACATTATTTACTTCTGGTTGGTATTTTAATGTCAAAATAAAGCCCTTTTCTCCTGCAGCTACAGGCTTAGCATCACATAACATATTTGCATATTTAGCAGTATTTAAATTATAACAATATCTTCTAATAACTGGCCACTTATCCTGTATATCATTTAAAACAGTTCTTTTGGCTTGTACTAATATATTTAAGATATCATTAAAGTCTACTTCTATTTGTGATGGTAATTTTTCTGGCTGTGGTTCCTTTTCTTCTGAGACTTCTGCTTGTTTTTCTTCTTCTTTTATTTCTTCTTCATGTGTTTCTTTTGCTTCTTGATGTTCTATGATTGGTTTTACTTCTTCTTTTTGTTTTTCAACAATTTCTGTTTTTTCTTCAACCAATGTTTCATGTGAAACATCTTCAATAATTGTTGGTTCTTCTATAACAACTTCTTTATGTTCATTTTCAATTTGATTACATATTTTTAATAAAGCTAATTCAAAATATGTAGATGAATCAACTGCTTGACCATAATGACTACTTGCATCCATAAAAATATCTATCATTTGAAAAGCTTCTTCAACTAACATATATGGTACAATTTTTTGTATGTCATTTTTATGCAAAACAAATAATAATGAAAGATCTTCAGTATTTTTAAAAATAATAACATCCTTTAAAACATCTATTAAATCTTGAGTTAATCTCTTTAAATCAATACTCAAAGACATCATATGATCTAATGTTTTTAAAACATTTTTCATATCTTTTGTAAGCAATAATTTAATTAAACGTATTTTTTCATCATTTGATAATAAACCATACACTTTATTAATATTTTCAACAGTTAAATGTCTATCATACGCTAAACATTGTTCTAAAATACTCAAAGCATCTCTCATTCCACCATCTGCTAATTTAGAGATAATTTCCAATGCATCTTCTTCATAATCTACTTTTTCTTCTTTAAGTACATATTCTAGACGGTTGATAATATCTTTTTCATCAACACGTTTAAAATCAAATCTTTGACAACGAGAAATAATCGTTGGCAAAATTTTATGTGGTTCTGTCGTTGCAAGAATAAACACAATATGTGCTGGTGGTTCTTCTAATGTTTTTAATAAAGCATTAAAAGCCTCTGGTGTCATCATATGAACTTCATCAATAATATAAACTTTATATTTAGCATTAATAGGGGCATATTTTACTTTATCAATCAAGTCTCTTACTTCATTGACCCCATTATTACTTGCTGCATCTATTTCAATAACATCTGGATGATCCCCTTGCGTAATTGCTTTACAATTAGGACATTCATTGCATGGTGGTTGGTCTCCTGTACAGTTAATGGCTTTAGCTAATATCTTAGCAATTGTAGTTTTTCCAGTTCCACGAGGTCCAGCAAATAAATATGCATGAGCTATTCTATTTTCTTTAATTGCATTTTTTAAGGTAATTGTAACATGACTTTGTCCTGCAACATCTTCAAATGTTTGAGGACGATAAGTACGATACAAGGCTTTATATGACATAATATCAACTCCTATCTCCTACATTATACACGAAAAAAAGATATGAGTATCATATCTTTTGACGTTTCTTTTTAAAATAATCTTTTATAAGTTTAGAACATTTATCTTTTAAAATATCTGATTGAATCATAGGAATATAATTAAGTTTAGGATCTGGTAAATGAATTAATTTATCCAAAGACATCCATCTTGTATCACTAGCTCCATAAACGACCCTTTTAATATGACTTTGAATAATAGCACCTGAACACATTAAACAAGGTTCCAAAGTTGTGTAAAGTGTACATTCATCTAAACGCCATCTTCCTACTTTTTTGCAAGCCTGTTCAATAGCTAACATTTCTGCATGTCCATATGTTTGATTTAAGTATTCTCTTTGATTATATGAACGTGCAATAATTTTGTTATCTTTAACTATAATACAGCCAATAGGTACATCATCATTTTCTAATGCTTTTAAAGCTTCTTGATAAGCTATTTCCATATATTCATCATCATTCATCTTTTTTTCCTCTAAAAATAAAGACCATCACACATAGACGGTACTCCTTAATGCTGCTACCTTCCGGTCCTGACATGGTTCGAAGCCGCCTATTGTAATGGCAAATATGATTATAACGTATTTTATATTTTTAATCAATATATAAATTCATTAAAAGTGCATCATAATACTTTTGATTGACATTAAACATTCGAGGATATCTACCAATTTCTTGAAAATTAAACTTTTTATAAAGATTAATAGCTGATAGGTTATCTTCTTTTACTTCTAAATCAAGAATATTTAAAGGTGTTTCTTTGATCATTTCTAAAGCTTCTTCCATCATCATTGAAGCAATCCCCATATTCCAATATTCCTTTTTAACAGTGATTGCAAAATGACCAATATGTTTTAATCTTTCTTTTTGTTCACCTTGAATAGATAATAAAGAAACAAGTTCATCATCAACAAAGCCACATAAAAGTAAACTATTCTCTTGATCAATAAAATCTTGAATAACTTCCATTTCTTCAAATTCATTTAAATAACATTCATTTAAACCATAAGTTAAGTTATCACTTTCTCCCCCAACTTGATTTAAATAATCAATAATCATTGAAGCATCTTCAATTTCTGCCTCACTTATAAATAATTCCATTCTTCTCTTACCTTTCTATAAAAAAGAGCCACCGAAGTGACTATTTTTTAGGAATAATAATATCTTTACCACCCATATAAGGACGTAATGCTTCAGGAATATTAATAGATCCATCTTCATTATAGTTATTTTCAATAAAAGCAATAACTGCTCTTGTTGAAGCTAAAACTGTATTATTTAAAGTAGAAACATAATAATTTCCATTTTCACCTTTAGCACGAATACCTAAACGTCTTGCTTGTGCATCTCCTAAAGTTGAACAAGAACCAACTTCGAAATATTTTTGTTGTCTTGGTGACCAAGCTTCAACATCACATGATTTAACTTTTAAATCAGCTAAATCTCCAGAACAACATTCAAGAGTTCTTACTGGAATATCTAAGCTTCTAAATAATTCAACTGTATATGACCACATTTTGTCATACCATTCCATGGCTTCTTCAGGTTTACATAAAACAACCATTTCTTGTTTTTCAAATTGATGAACACGATAAATTCCACGTTCTTCAATACCATGAGCTCCTACTTCTTTTCTAAAACATGGTGAATAAGAAGTCATTGTAATTGGTAATTCTTCTTCTTTAACAATTTGATCTTTAAATTTACCAATCATACTATGTTCAGAAGTTCCAATTAAGTATAAATCTTCACCTTCGATTTTATACATCATGGCATCCATTTCATCAAATGACATAACACCAGTAACAACATCACTACGAATCATGAATGGTGGAATACAATAAGTAAATCCTTTATCAATCATGAAATCTCTAGCATATGAAAGCATTGCTGATGATAAACGAGCGATATCTCCCATTAAATAATAGAAACCATTTCCACTTGTTCTACCTGAAGCTTCTTTATCTAAACCATTAAAACGAGCAATAATATCAGCATGATATGGAATTTCATAATCAGGTACAACTGGATCTCCATATTTTTGAATTTCTACGTTTTCTGAATCATCTTTTCCAATAGGTACTGAATCATGAATGATATTTGGTATTTTCATCATGACTTCTTTTAATTCTTTACCATATTCTTCTTCTTTTACTTCTAAATCTTTTAATTCATCTGCCATAGAAGTTACTTTTGCTTTAATTTCTTCAGCTTCGTCTCTTTTACCTTCTCTCATTAAAGCACCAATTTCTTTAGAATATTTATTTCTTAAACTTCTAATTTCACTTGCTCTTGTGACAACTTCACGATAATCTTTATCTAATTTATAAGCTTCATCTACTAATCCAACTTTTTCTTCTTGAAATTTTTTCTTCATATTTTCTTTGACTAAAGTAGGATTTTCTCTAATTAAATTAATATCAATCATTTTCTTTCCCCTTATATTATTTATAACTGCCTTGATTATACATCAAGGCTATTTTCTTTGCAATTCTCTTTTAATCCAAGCCATAATCACTTGAATGATCATCTCTTGTTGACTGTCATTTAACTGTGTATGTGGTTTAATATGATACCACTTTGACAAACACCCTCGACAACATGAAGCCGTGGCATGTTGAGCAATAAATACAGGATGATTTTTCATCGGTGTTTGCTTCCCATCATTTAAAATAACAGCTGGTGCAATTCTTTTAGAAATAAAATCTCTTGCATGTTGTTCAATGACATCTAATCCTTTTTCATCACAATAATCTTTATACTTTTTTGTAAGATGAAAAGAACTTCTAAACTTTGAATGATCTAAACGATTAAATAATCTTTTTAATTCTTCCTCATTCATTTCTAAAAGAGTCAGATTACTCTGACTCTTCTTCACCTTCTTCTACAACTTCTTCTTCATTTTTAGCAACAACTTCTACAGAAGAAACCTTGCTATCATGTACTTTAATAAGTCTTACACCTTGAGTCGCACGTCCTGCTGTTTTAACTTGTTCCATAGGTAAACGAATCACAATACCATCATCTGTAATAATTAATAAATCTTCATTACCTTCTACTGCTCTAATCGCTACAATTTGTCCATTACGTTCAGTAACATTAATTGTCTTAACACCTTTACCACCACGATTAGAAACACGATATTCATCAATTGGTGACATCTTACCATAACCCTTTTCAGTAACAACCATAATAAGTTGTCCTTCACGATTTGTTGTCATACCAATAACTTTAGAACCATCAACATTAATACCTCTTACACCACTTGCACTTCTTCCCATTGGTCTAACATGGCCTTCAGAGAATCTAACAAGTTTACCATTACTAGCAGCAATTAAGATTTCATCATCCCCTTTAGTTAATTTAACACCAACTAAAGCATCATCTTCTTTTAACTTAATAGCAATCTTACCAGTTTGTCTAATGTTTTCAAATTCTGAAATATCGACACGTTTTACTAAACCTTGTTCAGTCGCAAAGAATAAATACCAATGTTTATCTTCTTCAATCATTTTCTTATTAATATTAATCAATGATTTAACATTTTCATCTTTATCAAGATTTAAAATATTAACAATTGGTAATCCCTTAGCAGTTCTACCAAATTCAGGAATATTGTATCCTTTCAAACGATAAACCTTTCCTTTATTTGTAAAGATCAATAAATCATCATGTGTTGACATATGAATAAGCGAACTAATCACATCATCTTGAGTTGTTGACATACCTTTGACACCACGACCACCTCTATTTTGAGATTTATATGTATCAACCGGCATACGTTTTACATAACCATTATTAGTAAGTGAAATAATGACATCTTCTACTGGAATTAAATCTTCATCTTCAATATCAAATGTTCCTTGAATAATTTCAGTACGACGTTTATCACCATATTTTTCTTTCATTTCTAATAATTCATTTCTAATGATTTCTAAAATACGTTCTTCATTAGCAAGAATATCTTTTAAATCAGCAATTGTAATTAATAAATTATTTAATTCTTCTTCAATCTTTTCTCTTTCCAAACCAGCTAAACGTTGTAATTGCATTTCTCTTACAGCTTTAGCTTGTTTATCAGACATTCCAAATTCATCCATTAATCTTTGTTGAATGATTTCAGTTGTTCTACTTGTACGAATTAATTGAATAATTTCATCAATATGATCTAAGGCTTTCTTTAAACCTTCTAAAATATGTGCTCTTGCTTCTGCTTTATTTAATTCAAATTGTGTTCTACGACGAATAACTTCTTCTTGATGTGCTAAATAATATTGAATTAATTCTTTAAGTGTTAAAGTTTTAGGTTCATTATTGACTAAGGCAATATTATTAACACCAAAAGTTGTTTGTAAAGAAGTTAACTTATACAATTGATTTAAAACAACTTCTGCTTGAACATCTCTCTTTAATTCAATGACAATTCGAATACCTTCACGGTTTGATTCATCACGAACATCACTAATACCTTCAACCACTTTATCACGTGCTAAATGAGCAATCTTTTCTACTAATCTTGCTTTATTCACTTGATAAGGAATTTCATAAGCAACAATTCTTTGTCTACCCTTATGTTCTTCAATTTCTGTTTTAGCACGCATAACAATAAGACCATTACCTGTTTCATAGGCTTTTTTAATAGCACTCTTTCCTAAAATATATCCACCAGTTGGAAAATCAGGTCCTTGAATATAATTTTCCATTAATTCTAAAACAGTAATATCTGGATTTTTACTTACCGCAATAACGGCATCAATAACTTCACCAATATTGTGAGGTGGCATATTAGTAGCCATCCCAACAGCAATCCCTGTTGTCCCATTGACTAATAAGTTAGGAATACGACAAGGTAATACCGATGGTTCTCTTTCTTCACCATCATAGTTTGGAATAAAATCTATTGTATCCTTATTGATATCTCTCATTAATTCCATTGAAATTTTAGACATTCTCGCTTCAGTATAACGCATAGCGGCAGCGCCGTCTCCATCAATTGAACCAAAGTTACCATGACCATCAACAAGCATATAACGATATGAGAAATCTTGTGCCATTCTCACTAATGCTTCATAAATCGAAGAGTCTCCATGAGGGTGATATTTCCCCATAACTTCCCCTACAATACGCGCAGATTTCTTATATGCTTTATCACTATAACAACCAAGTTCATTCATACCATAAACAATACGTCTTTGAACTGGTTTCATTCCATCTCTTACATCAGGTAATGCACGTGCTACGATAACTGACATGGCATAATTCATGAAAGAAGTTTTCATTTCTGATGTTAATTGAATTTTTCTAATTCCTTTTTCTTGATTATCCATTTTCTACTCCTTCTAAATATCTAAATCAGTTACATATTTTGCGTTTTCTTGAATAAATTCTCTACGAGGTTCAACTTTTTCACCCATTAATACATCAAAAATCATATCAGCTTCCATTGCTTCATCTAATTCAATACGATTTAAAATACGATGTTCAGGATCCATTGTTGTTTCCCATAATTGATCAGCATTCATTTCTCCTAACCCTTTATATCTTTGGATAGAATATTTTGCACCTTCACCTAATTTAGTTCTTAAATCATCTAATTCTTCATCACTATATAAATAATGTTCTTCTTTTCCGTGTTTTAATAAATAAAGTGGTGGTTGCGCTGCATAAACAAAGCCACCTTCAATTAAAGGTTTTAAATAACGATATAAGAAAGTTAACATTAAAATACGGATATGACCTCCATCGACATCGGCGTCGGTCATAATAACAATTTTATGATAACGTAATTTATTAATATCAAAATCTTCACCAATTCCTGTACCAAAAGCAGTAATCATACTACGAATTGTATCACTAGATAAAACACGATCTAAACGTGCTTTTTCAACATTTAAAATTTTACCACGAAGTGGTAGGATAGCTTGAATACGACGATCTCTACCCATCTTAGCACTACCACCGGCAGAATCCCCTTCGACAATGAAGATTTCGCATTCACTGGCATCTCTCGAGGAACAGTCAGCTAATTTCCCAGGCAATGATGTGACTTCCATCCCTGTTTTTCTTCTTGTCATTTCACGTGCTTTTTTCGCAGCTAAACGTGCATGAGAAGCAACAATCGCTTTTTCAACAATAATTTTTGCAGTATCAGGATTTTCTAATAAGAATTGATCTAATGATTTAGAAATGATACTTGAAGCAATTCTTCTTACTTCCGCATTTCCTAATTTTGTTTTTGTTTGTCCTTCATATTGAGGATCAGGATGTTTAACAGAAATAATAGCAGTTAATCCTTCTCGGCAGTCTTCTCCAGATAAAGCATCATCTTTATCTTTTAAGAAATTTCCTTTTCTTGCATAATTATTAATAACACGTGTAAGAGCTAAACGGAAACCTTCTTCATGAGTTCCTCCTTCATGTGTATTGATGTTGTTACAGAAAGAATAAATATTTTCTTGATAACCATCATTATATTGCATTGAAACTTCAATCTTAATATCATTTTGCATATCTTCTACATAAATGATTTCATCATGAATTGGTGTTTTATTTTTGTTGATATAAGCAACATATTCTTTAATACCACCTTCATACATATAATCATGTTCACGGTTTTGTCCATCTCTTAAATCTGTTAAACTAATTCTTAATCCTTTATTTAAGAATGCAAGTTCTCTAATTCTTTGTCTTAAAACTTCATAATCATAAGTTGTTGTTTCTTTAAAAATTTCAGCATCTGCTTTAAAAGTAACCTTTGTTCCTTGTTTATCAGTAGGTCCTAATTCTTTTAATGGAGCAACTGGTGTCCCACCATTTTCAAATCTTTGATAATATTCTTTGCCATCACGATAAACATTAACTTCTAACCATGAAGATAAGGCATTTACAACAGAAGCCCCTACACCATGCAATCCACCGGAAACTTTGTAGCCTCCACCACCAAATTTACCACCAGCATGTAAAACAGTAAAAATTGTTTCAACTGTTGATTTACCAGTTTTAGCGTGTTTTCCAGTTGGCATTCCACGACCATCATCAATTACTTCAACAACATCATCATCTTTCAAAATTACTTTGATATGACTTGCATATCCTGCTAAAGCTTCATCAATTGAGTTATCAACAATTTCCCAAACTAAATGATGTAAACCTCTAGATGATGTTGTACCAATATACATACCTGGTCTTTTTCTAACAGCTTCTAATCCTTCTAATACTTGGATATCTGATTCATCATAGCTATGTTGTACTTTATTTTCTTCTGCCATCATTTTTCCTCCCTATGATTAATATTAATTTTTTTTGCTTCTTGAATAACATGATGTTCTATTCCATCTATTGATGTTGTCGTAATAAAGGTTTGAATACGATTATTTAAAATATCTAAAAGCTTTGTTTTTCTTTGATCATCTAATTCTGATAAAACATCATCTAATAAAAGAATAGGATATTCTCCAATTTCTTCTTTTATTAATTCTATTAAAGCTATTTTCATACTTAAAACGATAGTTCTTTGTTGACCTTGAGAAGCAAACTGATGTGCACTCTTATTATCAATAAAGATTTTCATATCTTCCTTATGAATTCCATAATACGTACTTAAATATCTTAAATCTCTTTCAAATCCCTTTTGATAAAGTTTTAAAATATCTTCTTTATTTACTTTTTTAATAAAACATTCATATTGTAATTCAACAATTTCATTACAATTAGCAATATTTAAATAAATATCTTTCACCTTTAAAGATAAACGTTCAATAAAATTATTTCTTTTTTCAACAATCTTAATTTGAACTTCAGCTAATTGTTCATCTAAAGTTTCTAGATATTCATCATATTTTCCTTTTCTTTGATTCAATAATTTAAGATACTGATTTCTTTCCTTTAATAATCGATTATATTTAGTAAGATAAAAAACATAAATTGGTGAAATTTTAGATAACTCTAAATCTAAGAATTTTCTTCTAATACTTGGTGAACCTTTAACCAACGATAAATCATCTGGTACAAAGACAACCGCATTTAAATAACCTACATAATCTGAAATCTTCAGAATATCTTTGCCATCTACTTTAGCTTTTTTAGCTTCTTTAGATAAAATAAGCTCTAATTGATGCATTCTTTCATTAGAAAAAACATTTCCTTTTACTTTCGCAAACTCATGATCAAATTGAATCATTTGATCATTAATATGTGTCCTAAAAGATTTACACACCGATAATAAATAAATAGCTTCTATAATATTTGTTTTTCCTTGAGCATTACCACCAATTAAAATGTTAATTCCTTGATCAAACTCAATAAAAAAATGATTATAATTTCTAAAATCAGTAAGTTCTAAATTATTGATGAGCATTTATACAATAAAAGCTTCCTTCAAATTCAACTTGGTCTCCATCATGAAGTTTTTTACCTCTTCTAAGTTCCACTTCACCATTGACCTTTACTTGACCATCTTTAATAATCATTTTTGCTTCAATCCCACTAGATACAAGATTAACAAATTTTAAAAATTGATCTAATTTAATATATTCATCTTTAATTGGTATTTCTTTCATACTTAACCTTCTTTTCTCTATAATTGTACTAAGTTAGTATATCATAAAAATCATAAAAATTCAAAATATTGCGCTATATTCAATATTTTTATTTACGAATATAAAAATACTTTTTTGATAAAAAAGCTCTTAAAATAAAAATTACTCCCCAAATAAACAATTAAGAGGAAAATTTACAAAAAAAAGAAGCTTTCGCTTCTTAATATGTTCTTACTGGTAAAACAAGTTGTAATAATTCATCAGAATCAAAATCTTTAACAATAAATGGTTTCATTTCTCCAGTAAATAAGATTTTTATTTTATCTCCACTAAATGATTTAATCGCATCACTTGCATATTTACAACTAAATGAAATAGTAAGTGGTTCTCCTTTATAGAAAGAAGATGATAAATTTTCTTCTACAGAACCAATTTCTTGTTGATAAGAAGATAATAATACTTGATCACTAGACATATCTAATTTCACAATATTATTTTGTTCATTTAATAATAATGAAACACGATCAATCGCATTTAATAAATCTGCACGATTAATATCTAATTCATAATCAAATTCTAATGGAATCAATCTAGCTGTATCAGGATAAGATCCATCAATCAAACGAGTTTGAATTACATTTTTATCAAAAACAAATAATACTTTACGTTCAGATACATATAATTCAATAAGTTCATCTTTTTCAATAATCTTACTAATTTCATCTAAACTTAATTTAGGAATAGTAATATTAAAAGTCACATCTTCATCAATAGAAATAATTTTTTTAGCTAAACGATAACTATCAGTAGCAACAACTTCTAATACATGATCATGTGCTTTGAAATTGATACCAGTTAAAATAGGTCTTGTTTCTTTATCACTAGCAGCAAACTTTGTTTCACTAATGATATTTTTTAAAGCAAGAGCATTCATCATAAAATGAGTTCCTGTTTTACTTAAATCAATACGTGGATATTCAATAGCATCAGTACCATTTAAATTAAATTCAATTTGACTCCCTTTAATACGTGTAAGTAAACCATCAATAATTTCAATTTCAATATCATCACTATTAATCTTTCTTACAATATCTAAAATATAACGACTATTTAAAACAACAGATCCTTCTTTAAGGATTTCTAAATCATCATCTTCATCAACAATTGTTTGAATAGTAATATCACTATCACTTCCTGTTAAAACAAGTTGATGAGCTTGTAAATCAAATTTAATCCCTGTTAAAACAGGTAATGGACTACGAACAGATACGGCTCTTGTTGCTTTAGCAAGAGCATTTAATAATTTTAATCTTTTAATTCTAAAATGCATATTTGCCTCCCTTTATTTATATATTTAAAAATATGTTATTATTACTATTAGCATGTGAACAATGTGCATAAATCGAAAATATCTTGATTTTATCAATGTTTTTTATATGAACATTGTTGTGCATATCATGTTTCTTTAATTCACTATAATGTGCCTAACTTTTGTTTGATCTTATCTACAGCTAATTTATAATCAGGATCTTTCTTGATTTTTGTTTCTACTCTTTTACAAGCTTTCATAACTGTAGAGTGATCTCTGTTAGAGAAAGTCACACCAATTTCACTAAAAGTAATATCAAGAAGTTCTCTCATTAAATACATACATATTTCACGAGGTGTTACTAAGTTTCTTGTTCTATTTTTTGAAATAATTTGACTAATGGTTAAATAATAGAATTCAGCAGTTGTTTTTAAGATGAATTCTTTTGTTAGTGGTTCTTGTGCTTTTTTTATAGTTTTTTGATCTTTAAAGACTTCAGATGCAAAATTCATGTCTATGTAATCTGTTTGTTCCATAATACTACAGAAAAACAATCTTTTTAATTGCCCTTCTAGAGAACGAATATCATTACAATAGTTCATGACCATAAAATCTAAAACTTCATCAGTAATAATTAATGACGAATTTCCTAGATTTTCTATTTTTTTCTCTAAGATGGCTTTGGCTGTTTCAAATTCAGGTGGATCTATTCCAAAAGATAAACCTGATTTAAAACGACTAATTAAACGTTCTTCAATTCCTTGAAGTTCATCAGGCATTTTATCACTGGTAATAACAATTTGATGATTACTATTAATGATTTCATTAAATATATGGAAGAACATTTCACTACTTTTTTCTTTTCCAAATAAAAATTGAATATCATCAATTAATAAAATATCAATATTTCTATAATAACTATAAATATCATCAGTTGTATTCGTTTTTATAGAATTAATAATTTCATCAACAAAATCCTTAGAAGTAATATATCTTACTAATAAATCAGGATTTTTCTTTTTAGCATAATTTCCAATAGCATTTAATAAATGTGTCTTACCAAGTCCTGGATGACTATATAAAAACAAAGGATTAAAGTTTTTACCAGGATTTGTAGAAACAAGTAAAGCCGCATTTTGCGCCATACGATTGGAATTTCCTACAATAAAATTATCAAAAGTCATATCAGGATGAAGATGACTATCAATTTTTGGAATATTTTTTTGTTTAGATTTTTTATATTCTCCTATTTCTAATACTTTAATTGTGACTGGCTTAGAAAAAGAATTAGATAAAATAGATTCTATCTCTGTTTTCTTTTCTAAAATAGTATCAATATTCCATTTTAAATCAGTGGTAATAATGACTTGATTATCTTCAATTTCTTCTAGAGTTGCAGGTTTAAATAGTGTGTCTAAGATGATTTTGTCATCAACTATTTTATTTTTTTCTAAAGTTTCTACACAAGATGACCATATTTTGTTTAAATCTTGCACAATTTTCAACTCCCTTTCGACTCAATTATATAAAAGATGTGAACTCTTTTAAAGCAAAAAAGATCTCTGCACAATGACTTCACAATTTTATTCACAAAAAAAGTGTGCAAAAACCAATATTTAGAGTACTTATTCACATTATTCACAACTTAATATTTTTTTATGAATAGTGTTAAATGTGAACTTGGTGCACATTGTATTGAATAAAAAACAATGTGCACATAGGTGTTCACAATAAAAAATACGCTGTTATCTACGTATTTTTTAATAATTCACATATATGAATAACTCGATTCACCACGTGAACAAGCATGTGCAAAACTTGTCGAAAGGTGTAAATTAACAAAAAATGAATGTTCACAATGTGAATTTCAAGAAAAATAGGCTATTTTGACTAAAAATAACCTTGTTATATGTAGTTTTTATTAAAAAAAGATCACATTTCATGTGAATAAAGAATTTATACACATAATCTTTTTAAAAGTTCACTTTATAATGTGAACAAACCCTAATAGTTATAAAAAAAGAAGTTTTTTGTAGAAAATTGTTTTTTTTTAAATAATCTTAAAAAAGATATTCACATTCATAAGTGAATTAAAAAATAGTAAAGAAATTCACAAAAAAAATGTGCGTATTGCGATAAAAAATGATTTTTAAAGAAAAGTGTCATCATTAAAAAACATGAATTTAAGAGTAGAAATCTAGAATTTAGAATGTCAAGCAAAAATGAAAATGTCTCAAAAAAAGTTAAACATTAGCACCAGAACGGTGCTTTTGTTTTTGAACATAATTGTTGTATGACTCTCTTTTCCAAGGGTGAGTCATTGGAGGAATATATTTTCTTTTAACTTTCTTTTCTTTTGTGTCAGGTTCATCATCGAATTCTTTTGAGAATCTTTCATATTCAGGAACTTCTTCCATAAGATATAAAGTATCAAGTATGTTTACATAGAGAGAGCCGTCAAAAGCTTCAATAACCATACAATCAGTTTTATTATTGAAATATCGTTTAGCTCCTTCATTGGACGTTGGTAAATAATATTTGTTTTTAAAACGAATACAATGAGCAGCATCAATCTTTCTAGGTGACAATACTGCAAGCATATGATTGATTTCTTCAATATCAGGTTGCTTCTCATATACTGATTTGGTAGTATTGAGTTGTAGAGCGAATTGATCATTGAATTTTTTTATGTAGGAGTTTAAGAATTTATTGGCATCCTCTATATTGGTGATACGAGCGTATTTGAGTTCGATAGGCAAACGAGACTGTAATGTTTGATTGAGTCTTTCAACTCTCCCTTTGGCTTGGGGTACGCTCGTAGTTTTTATATCAATTCCAAGATTATGACAGGCATAGGAAAACTGAGTGAAGGTATCTTCATCATCGAATGCTCTGTCTTTTCTTTTATATTCAAATACAGTACGCCTGTCAGTATAAAATAAAGCAGGAATGCCATGATTCGTTAATATTTGATAGAGAACATTGTAGTATCCTTTAAGGGTTTCCTGATAATCAAAGTAGGCACCAACGATTTTACCATCAGCATCATCGATAGCGACATGAAGATGCCAAAGCTCTTTATCAATCCAATGAAAAGAAGAGGCATCCATCTGAATCATTTCACCAACATATTTGGATCTAGGGCGTCTAGGATGAGCATCTTTTTCATCAATCAAAGCGATAGAGTTCTTGATATCGTTTTTAATCTTTTTAGATTTGGAATTCTTCATTTTGGATTTTAACTGTTGTTTTAATAGCTTCTTAGTACGTCTTCTAGCTTTAGGAGAAATAATATCTTCTTCTCTAAGCCACTTATTTAAAGTAGTATCACTGATTTTAATATTGAATTCTCTATGGACAATTTCACAGAAATGAGAGAAATTGGCGTTGGAATATTCATTGATATAAAAAGAGATAATTTTGTTTTTTATATCAAGAGGAATAGTAGTAGAAGGGACTCTGCCACGATTACCATGAATAAAAGCACTTTTACCCTCGGATTTATATTTAATGATGAGTCTGTTAACCGTTCTAACAGTACAATTCAATTTAGAAGCGGCACGTTTTTTATTGCCATCAGTTTCAACAAGTTTCTTAATGATTTTATATTTGTATTCTTCATTCATTCTTAATTCAACCTTTCTCATAATAACCTCCAATCATTGAGGTTATAGTTTAACATGGATTTGATAATGTCCCACTAGTGGGACATTATCAAATTGGATATATTAAGACATTATCATTTTCGAATCAGATTAAGAGTAGAAATCTAGAATTTAGAATTGACTTGTCACGATAATTCCTATAAGATATAGGAGCATATGTTATTTGTATAAAAAGATAAAAATTTTGGAGGTGTAAAATATGAAAAGAACATATCAACCAAATAAAAGAAAAAGAGCAAAAACTCATGGTTTTAGAGCTAGAATGGCAACTGTTGGAGGAAGAAAAGTAATCGCACGTCGCCGTAAAAGAGGAAGAAAAGTATTAACTGCTTAATGTAAAATCCACTTTTTCGGTGGATTTTTTTCTAAAATTTTATGAAAAAAGAATTTAGAGTAAAAAGAAATGAAGATTTTAGCAAAATTATTGCTAGAAAAAAGAGTTTTGCGAATTCTTGTTTTATTATTTATAAAGATGAAAATCAAATTGGGCATGGACGTGTTGGTATTTCAGTAAGCAAAAAATTAGGAAACGCTGTTACTAGAAATAAAATTAAAAGACAGTTACGTATGATGATTCAAGAATGTTTTCATTTTGATGAAGAAGTTGACTATATTGTAATTGTAAGAAAAAATTTCTTAAATCATACATATATAGAAAATAAAAAAGAATTAGAGTACTTGTATAAAAAAGTGAAGAGAAAGGAGATCAGCAGATGATCTTAGATAACAAAACTAAAAAATATTTTAAAATTATTTGTTTAGTTTTATTTGTTGTGGCCTTAACTGGATGTACAGCAAACTTAGATTCAAGCGGTAAATTAATTGCGAAAAGAGCAATTAACTTAAATACACCTTGGACTATGAAATCAGGGATTTTTGATTTCTTATTAGTTATCCCTATTTCTAAAAGTATTATTTATTTAGGAGATGTTTTATTAAATAATATCGCTTTAGGTGTTATCTTAATTACTATTTTAATTAATATCATTATTTTACCAATTATGATTAAATCAACTGTTTCTCAACAAAAGGTGCAATTGATTCAACCAGAATTAGAAAGAATTCAAAATAAATATAAAGGAAGAAAAGATCAAACATCTCAAATGAGAATGTCTGCTGAAATTCAAGCTTTATATAAGAAAAATGATATTAGTATGTTGGCTTCGTTTACAACATTCTTAACATTACCTATTATGTTTGCAATGTGGCAAGCGGTTCAACGTATTGAAATTTTATATCAAACAAATATGTTTGGTATTAACTTAGGTGCTAAACCTATCGATCACGTATTTAAATTTGAAATAGCTTATATTGTATTACTTGCAATTGTTGCTTTAACTCAATATTTTGCGATGAAAATCAATACAATCATGTCAAAAAGAAATCCAAAATATAGAGAAACATCACAAATGCAATCAATGAATATGATGAATAACTTCATGACATTATTTATCATTTACTTTGCGGCTATCATGCCAGCAGCAATGTCACTTTATTGGATGACAACAAACATTATTACAATTGTTAGAACTTGGTATATTTATATTTACCATGTTGAAAAAGCACAAAAAGAAGTTGATCAAGCAAATACAAATTATTTAACTAAGAGACAAAATAAAAATAAATAGAGGTATTGATATGAAAACTTATACTGCAAAAACAGTTGAAGATGCTGTAAATAATGCCTGTCTTGATTTAGGTGTAACAGTTGATCAATTAAATTATGAAGTGACTTTAGAAACAAAAGGTTTATTTAGTAAAAAAGCTGAAATTGTTTGTTGGACAGTAGAAATGGTTCAAGAATATATTGAAAACTTTGTTAGAAAAATCTTAACTGATATGGAATTTGAAGTTGAAACAGTTTCATATGTTCAAGATGGAAGAATTTATTGTAATATTAATACAAGTAATAATTCTATTTTGATTGGTAAAGCTGGAGTTATTTTAAGAGCAATTAACTTAATTGTTAAAAATGCTGTCAGTACAACATTTAAAAAACGTTTAGAAGTAAGCGTTGATATCAATGGTTATAAAGAAGAACGTTATAAAAAAGTTGCAAGTATGGCAAGACGTTTTGGTAAAACAGTTTTAAAAACAAAAGCTGATTTAAAATTAGATCCAATGCCTGCAGATGAAAGAAAAGTGATGCATCAAGAGATTGCAAAGATGGATCATTTAAAAACTGAATCTAAAGGTGAAGGAAAAAATAGATATATGACAATCTCATATGTAGATTAAGCCGCTTATGCGGTTTTTTCTTTAGGGAGGAAATAATGGAAAATTTAATTTTTAGTTTAAATGCGACGGTTCCTGTTTTTGCGATGATTATATTAGGGATGTTATTTAAAAAAATAGGAATAATTGATGATGTTTTTGCATCAAAAATGAATAAATTTGTCTTTTTAATACCATTACCAGTATTACTATTTAAAGACTTAGCGACATTAGATTTTAAGGAAATTTGGGATACGAAGTTCGTCTTATTTTGTTTTTTTATTACCATTTTCAGTATTTTAATAGTAACAATACTTTCTTTTTTATTAAAAAATAAAAAGAATCAGGGAGAATTTATTCAAGCAAGCTATCGTAGTTCAGCGGCATTACTAGGAATTGCATTAATTCAAAATGTATATGGAAAAGCAATAATGGCGCCTTTAATGATTATTGGAAGTGTACCTTTATATAACATTATGGCTGTCGTTGTCCTTTCTTTCTTTTCACCTGAAAGAAAAGGAATAAGTAAAGAAGTTTGGCTTAAGACAATCAAAGGTATTTTGACAAACCCAATACTTATTGGGATTGTAGTTGGTATCCTATGGTCTTTACTTCATTTACCAATGCCAACGATGTTAGATAAGACCGTGACTTCGATTGGAAATGTAGCTACTCCATTAGGTTTAATGGCGATGGGAGCAACATTTAATTATAAAGAAGCCCTTGGTGATTTAAAACCTGCATTATGTGCTTCATTCATTAAGTTATTTGGTTTCTGCGCAATATTTCTACCCTTAGCCATCTATTTAGGGTTCCAAAGAGAACAGCTCATAGCCATCCTTGTTATGCTTGGTTCAGCAACTACTGTTTCATGTTTTGTTATGGCAAAAAGTATGGGACATGCAGGAATACTTACCAGTACAGTAGTCATGTTAACAACCATCTTTAGTGGATTTTCTATAACAATGTGGCTTTATATTTTAAAAGGAATGGGACTTCTTTAGAGGCTGTAACGAAATAAAATATTGATATAGTCCAGCAAAAAAGACAATGTTGCCAGTATTATACTGATGTACATTGTCTTTTTTTGTAGTGTGCCGGGCATGGCACTAGATAAACCAACCACAGGTATTTACCGCCAAGTGTAATGAACCACAAGTTGTTGTCAGTGATGATAAGGATAAAGGAAGTGATGTAGTGATTCCTTTGAGCGTACGAACAGACTTCACAAGAAGAGGATTGAAAAATACAAAAATGGAATTTCTCGTTGTATATTTGGGTTATAATTTGAGAAAATATCATAAATATAGATTGAAGAAAGAAAAATCAACACAATCAAAAGGTCTTCTTAACTAAAAAGTATGTACTTACAAATAAATAAAAAGTATATAAAAATCAGGTTACATCTCGCTAAAATAGCTGAAGATGTTTTTTTTATACGAAAAACAAAGAAAAAGAAGCCAAACGAAACGAAATTAACTTCTTAAAAAATTATTTCGTTACAGTCTCTTTTATTTTTGCAATAAATGGACATAATATATATGTATTAATAAATAATAACAATAATTATTACTATTTATATTGACAATTCTAATTTTTAGCGTTATGATAAACACACAAGTTAGCAAGAGCTAACCAAGGAGGAGATTATATGTCATTAATTAATAAAGAAGTAAATGATTTTGAAGTTAAAGCATTTCAAAATGATGAATTTAAAACAGTTAAAAAAGAAGATATTTTAGGAAAATGGAGTGTATTTTTCTTTTATCCAGCAGATTTTACGTTTGTTTGCCCTACTGAATTAGAAGATTTATCAAACAAATATGAAGAATTTAAAAAAGTAGATTGTGAAATCTATTCAGTATCTACTGATACTCATTTTGTTCATAAAGCATGGCATGATAGTTCAAAACGTATTTCTAAAATTGAATACCCTATGTTAGCAGATCCTACTCATGCCTTATCAAAAGATTTTGAAGTATTAATTGAAGAAGACGGTTTATCTGAAAGAGGTACATTTGTTGTTAATCCTGAAGGTAAAATTGTGGCTTATGAAGTCAATGCTGGTAATGTTGGTCGTAATGCAGACGAATTATTGAGAAAAGTGCAAGCTTGCCAATTTGTTTATACTCATGGAGATGAAGTATGTCCAGCAAAATGGGAACCAGGTAAAGAAACATTAAAACCAAGTTTAGATCTTGTAGGACAATTATAGTTTATGGAACAAACAATTTATGATGCCATTGTTATAGGTGGAGGGCCTGCAGGTTTAACTGCAGCTCTTTATTTAGCAAGAGCAAATAATCGTGTTCTTGTTATTGAAAAAGAAACATTTGGTGGACAAATTACTATTACATCTGATGTTGTTAATTATCCTGGTATTTTAAAAACAAGTGGAAAAGAATTGACAGAATCGATGAGACAACAAGCTCAAGATTTTGGAGCTGATTTTGTGTTAGCTGAGGTTCAAAAGATTGAAGATGATGGGGATTTTAAACAAGTAAAAACGACAAGAGGAACATTTAAGTGTTTTGGTATTGTTATAGCGACAGGTGCTCACCCAAGAAAAGCAGGTTTTATTGGTGAAGAAGAATTTAAAGGGCATGGTATTGCCTACTGTGCAACGTGTGATGGTTCATTTTTTGAAGGAAAAGAAATATTTGTTGTAGGTGGTGGCTATGCTGCTGCAGAAGAAAGTGTTTTTCTTACCAGATATGCAAAACATGTCACTATTTTAATAAGAGAAGATGACTTTAGTTGTGCTTCTTCTATTGCTTCGTTAGCAAAAAATCATGAAAAGATAACTGTTTATACAAATGTTGAAGTACTTGAAGTCAGTGGTCATACGTATTTAGAATCTTTAAAGTATCATAATAAAAAAACAAATGAAGTGATTGAATATCATGCAAATGAAAATGATACTTTTGGTGTTTTTGTCTTTGCGGGTTATCAACCGAATACATCTCTTGTAAAAGATATTGTAGAACTCAATGAATCTGGTTATATCGTTACTGATCAAAATCAAAAAACAAATAAAGAAGGTATCTATGGAGCTGGTGATGTTTGTATTAAAGAATTGCGTCAAGTCGTTACAGCGGTAAGTGATGGTGCAAAAGCAGCCACATCATTAGAAAAATATGTTGAAAAAATGCATCAAAAAACGGGAATAATACCAAAAATTCCTCAAGTAAAAAAGGAAGAACAGGTAACTGTTAATAACGATTCATTACTTGATGAACACATGCTTTCACAATTACAAGCTGTTTTTTCACGTATGGAAAATCCAATTATTCTTAAATTATTACTCAATGAAAGTACGTTATCCAATGAATTAAAAGGATATATGGAAGCATTAGCATTACAAACCGATAAAATAAAAATAGCTATAGAAAAAACAAATCAAGAGATTCCTTCTGTCAATATTTGTTTAGAAGATGGTACATGGAGTGGCTTAACTTTCCATGGTGTACCTGGTGGACATGAATTCACCTCTTTCATTCTAGGAATTTATAATGTTGCAGGACCAGGACAAAAGATAGAACAAACTTATTTAGAAAGAATAGATAAAATAAATAAAGAGATTAATATAAAAATTATAGTTTCTTTATCTTGTACGATGTGTCCAGAACTCGTTACTTCAGCTCAAAGAATAGCTTCGTTAAATAAACAAATAACAACGGAGGTCTATGATATTCAACACTTTAAACAACTTAAAGATCAATATCAAATCATGTCAGTACCATGCATGGTTATTAATGATCAAAAAGTCGTTTTTGGAAAAAAGAATATCGAACAAATTTTAGAAATCATTGAAAATGTATAAAAAAACGAGCAATGCTCGTTTTTTTATTGTGCTGTCGTTTCTGAGGGTTCAATCGTTGTTTCAGGTTGAGTTGGTTCAGTATTTGGAGTCGTTTCAGGGGTTGTTTCTGGAACTTGTTCAACCTTCATTGTTCCTACTGCAATAATTGCTTCGTGACCTTTATAATAACTATTGGCTTCTTTTTTCTTTGAAAGTAATTTACCATCTTTATCATAAACTAAACGATAAGAAACGGCTTTACCACCATTAGATCCAGCTTGCTTTGTAACTTGTTGACCTTCAGGAATAGTATCATCATTTTCATATTTTGTGTTATATGCGACATCCCCTGTTCTTTCACTTGTAAACTTCACATAACTTCCATCAACATCAGTTCCAATAATTTTACATGTTAACTTACCACCAGCATAACTTGCTTCTATTTTAATTGGATAATCTCTATTATTTTTAAATTTAAAATCAGGACCACCCCAAGAAACAGTGGCATCTCTTCCAATTGGTACATAACTTGAAATATACGTATGATTTGTTCTTTCAGTTACTTCTAAATTAGCTAAAACAACAGCATTATATAATGTTGAAGAAGTTTGACAAACGCCACCTCCAACTTCTTGAACAGTTTCGCCATTTAAATAAGCTCCTGCTTCACCAAAACCATTTTCTTTTGTTCTTTTTCCAACTGTTTGATTGTAAGAAAACTCTTCACCTGGAAGTAAGATCACATTACATTTTTCACCAGCAAGTCTAACATTGTTTTTTCTTACAGATGAACCATTTACAGTTGTTGTATATTCACCTAAAACATCTTTAAATAAATTCCTTTCTAAATCTTCTTTAGTAATACTTGGAACAATAGCTTTTGCTTTAACTTCAAATTCTTTTCCTTCTTTAGCTTTATTAAAAGCACTAATTGAATCATCTAAATCATATTTAGCACCATATTGTTCAGCTACAATTTTATAATCATTATTTTTATCTAAAGTCGCATTTTTACCTTTCTTAGATAAAGTCTTATAAATTGTTTTCATAACACTTTCATCTTCTGAAACAGATGAAGGTTTAATCTTTAAAGTTTTATTAAAATCATATTCATTTAAAGCAGTTTGAATTGTGTTATAAACATCTTTTTGTTTAACTGCTTCACCACTTTTACCTTTAGTAAAGATAACTTTTGTTTTTTCAACTTTATAAGTAGTAGGTACTAAAGTTGAATAATCTAAAATACCTGATTTTTTGATATCTTTATTAAGTTGTTTTTGATTTTTAATATCTATAGAAATGTTTTCATTATGTTGTAGTAAGTAATGATATCCTTTTGTAAAGAAATTATTATATTTCTTTTGAATATTATTGACTTGTTTTTCAATATTGACTTTAACATTATCTTTCATATCTATTTGATACTTTTGATCATTCAATGATAAATTCAATAATAGATTTTTTTCATCCTTTTGATACTGTTTTTCAAGCTGAGTGACAATTTCATCCTTAGACATATTATTGACCTTTATGCCATTAATTGTCATATTCTTGATAAATCCATTACCTGATGCTAGAAAACATAAAATGATATAAATAACCAATATCACTCCTATAACAGCACCTCCGATTATAGGAACTTTTTTATTCAGCTTTTTCATTTTTTCACCCCTATTTGTACATAATAATATATGATTAAAATATAGAAATCAATCGAAAAAAATCATATATCAAAAATAAAAAATATTTGTTATAATGAGGGAGTTATTTATTGATAAAATCAACAAAATAAGATAGTATCAAAAAGAAAGGTGGTATGAAAATGAATGATGATATTATTGTTGCAGTAGCAACATCAAGACTAGAAGCAGCAATTTCAATTATCCGTTTATCAGGAAAAGATGTTATTGCATTTGTTCAACAGTTTTTTACAGGAAAGATTATAAATAAAGAGAGTCATACCATTACATATGGTTATATAAAAGATAATGGTGGAAAAGTAGATGAAGTATTAGTGAATATCTATCGTGGTAAAAGAACTTTTACTGGAGAAGAAATGGTAGAAATCAATTGTCATGGTGGTGTTTATATTACAAATAGAGTTGTTGATATTTGTTTACATCATGGAGCAAGATTAGCAGAACGTGGTGAATTTAGTAAACGTGCTTTTTTAAATGGACGTATTGATTTATCACAAGCTGAAGCTATTAGTGATATTATTACGGCTAAAAATAGTTATGCTTCTTCTCTTGCTTTAAAGGGTATTCAAGGAAGTATTAGTCATTTTATTAAAGATTTAAAAGAAGATTTAATTCAAATTATTACTCAAATTGAAGTGAATATTGATTATCCTGAATATGAAGATGTTGAAGAACTTACAGCGGATAAGCTTTTACCAATGTCTACTTCTTTAATTGAAAAAATGAATAAGATCATAGAAGATTCTAAAAATATTAAATTATTAAAAGATGGAATTCAAACAGCGATCATTGGTAAACCAAATGTTGGTAAATCAAGCTTATTGAATGCGATGTTAAAAGAAGAAAAAGCAATTGTTACAAATATTGCTGGAACAACGAGAGATGTAGTTGAGGGTTCTGTTACAGTAGATGGTATTTTATTGAATATGATTGATACTGCTGGAATTAGAGAAACCGATAATATTGTAGAAAGTCTTGGGGTTGAAAAATCTAAAGAAATGATTAAAAAAGCAGATCTTGTTTTATTAGTCATTGATGGAAGTAAAGAACTTGATCAAGAAGATCAAAAATTGTTAGAACTTACTGAAGATACAAATCGTATTATTATTATTAATAAGACAGATTTAGGTAAGAAAGTTGATTTAGAAGGTGTTGAAATATCTGCTAAGGAACAAGATATTTTAGCTCTTACTAAAGAAATCAAAAAGAAATTTAATTTAGGATTGATCAGTAATCAAGAAGAATACTATCTTACAAATGCAAGACAAACACAATTATTAGAAAAAGCAGCTGTTTCTTTACAAACAGCAATTGATGCGATGAAGATGTCTGTTCCTGCTGATTTAATTGTAGAAGATCTTTATGATAGTTGGTCATGTTTAAAAGAAATATTAGGAGAGCAAGCAAAAGAAGATTTATTAGATGAGTTATTTAAACGCTTTTGCATAGGTAAATAAGATGAATACAAATGAGATATTAGCACAAAGATTTTATCGTTTTTTTAAGTATACAAGGAATGTAGCTCTTATTGCTTTTGTTGTTTTCTTTATTTTAAATGCGATCAATACAGGAAATATTATTCTTTATTGGATTTGTTATGGATGTTTGATGGTTTCTATTGTTGGTGCCATGCAATCTGTATTCTTATATATTTTTTCAAAGTATTATAAAAAGAGGTAAATTGAATGGAAAAAGTATTTACACAAATTGATAATTTATTTGTGAATGGAATTATTAATGGGGTTATTTCAATTATTATTGCAGGAATTGTTTTAATTGCAATCAATAAATTATTAAATAAGTTTATTAAAAAGAAATGGCCTGATAATTATGTTTTACAAAAAAGAATTAAAAAGATTATTCTCATTACAATCTTTTTAGCAATTATTTGTAGTGAAGTGAAGTTTTTAAAATCATTTGCGACTGCCTTACTTGCATCTGGAGGAATCGTTGCCGTAGTTATTGGACTTGCCAGTCAAGAAGCTGCAGGTAATCTTATTAATGGTGCCATGATTATGGCTTATAAGCCTTATAAGATTGGTGATTTTATTGTTGTTACAGGGCATAATGTTAGAGGAACTGTTATTGATATTTCACTTAGACATAGTGTTATTGAAACATTAGAAAAGACACAAATGATTGTTCCTAATGATATTATGAATAAAGCAATTATTGAAAATATTTCACAAATCGAACATGTTAAAGCAAATTATCTTTATATCGATATTTCTTATGAAAGTGATATAGATCAAGCAATCAAAGTGATTCAAGATCTTGTTGTAAAACATCCTTTATTCATTGATGGAAGAAAAGATAAAAAGGATCCATTAGTCCCTGTGATTGTTTCTGATTTAAAAGATAGCAGTATTCAATTAAGAGCAACAATCACTAGTGAAGATAATGTACAAGGTTTTCAAATGCTGGCAGATATTCGTAAAGATTTAGTCACTGAATTTAAAAAGGAAGGTATTGAAATACCTTACCCTCATATGCATATTGTAAAATAGTGTACGCATATTCATTACAAAACAAAAAAAGGAGAAAATACTGATATTATCAATGTTATTCTCCTTTTCTTTTTATAAGAACTGTTAAAGTATTTATAATATACAGAAAAATGGTATAGAATAAAATATAAATATATTAAAATTTCAAGAAGATATTTTATTTTAAATTCTTTTCTATGTACTTTCTGTAGCCGTCTTCTAGAATTTTAAAATCACAACTGTTATCAGTTAAAATTTGTTTATGATTGTTTATAACCATTTCGTATATTTTATGTGCTTTTTTTTGAATTCGTTTTGCGTTATCTATACAAAATCTAAACTCTTTATTAAGTAATATTTTATATTTCTCATCGGAAATATCTTTAATCACCAATTTATTAAGACACGTTTCAGGAACTGGAATCATATAATTAAATCTTAAAGAACCTTTAATTATTTTTTTATCACTAGGTACTTTTATTAAAATATTTGCTTCTTGTTTTTTTGAAAATGATGATACAGAAACATAATAATGGATATCATTAATTTTCATTACGGCTCCAAAGGCAAATTTATTATGATCAGAATACTTAATATTTGGTACCTTTGTAATTCCTCTTTTTTGTTTTTCATATTGTTGAAGAAATTTTATATATTTTTCATCTATGCGATAGAAATCCATTTTTATCCTCCCAAGTATAACAAAACAGGAAGATAAAACTAATCTTCCTGTAAATTAAAGAATTCGCATTTTAAGCTGCGAAGCACTTAAATTAAAGGTTCACATTTAAAGTAGTGAAGCACTTAAATTAAAGGTTTGCACTCAAAGTAGCAACGCACTTAAATCGAACAAATATCTTTGTTCATATATATTATATGCATTTATTTAAAAAATATCAATCTCATTTTTTAAATATTAATTTGTTTATTTATAAATCCTGTTATCCATTTTTTTAGTAGAATTTATTATCCTATTAATACTCTCTCCATACCTCTTACCTATCTTGTTAATAATCTGTAAACAGCCCTTATTTTTCAACAAAAAAAGGACACAAGACAGGTTCTCGTATTACCTGTTTTGTATCCTTTTTTGTGGATATAAATTATTACTAATTTTGTGAACAGTATTTGTTACAAATTAACAATTTCCTTGATTATCCCCATACTTCTTCAGCAATTTCTTTAACAAGTTTAAGTTTAGCCCATTGTTGTTCTTCCGTTAATTTATTACCAATTTCACATGAAGCAAAACCACATTGAGGACTTAAATATAAACGTTCTAAAGGAATATATTTAGTTGCTTCATAAATTCTTCTTTTAACAAGTTCTTTATCTTCTAAATCAGGTTTCTTTGTAGTAATAAGACCTAAAACAACTTTCTTATCTCCTGATACTTTCTTTAATGGAGCAAAACCACCAGAACGATGATCATCATATTCTAAGAAATACGCATCTACATTTTCTTCACCAAAGAGTAAATCAGCTACACCATCATAAGCTCCTGAACTAAAGTAAGTAGAATGATAATTTCCTCTACATACATGAGTATTAATTGTTAGATTTTCAGGTGCACTAGCAACAACTTTATTATTTAAATCTAATAAAAGTTGTTTATATTTTTCTAATTCTTCTCCCTTTCTTCCTGTTAAACTTACAGCAAGTTCAGGATTAACCATACCACCCCATACACAATCATCAAATTGTAATTGACGGCATCCAGCGTGATAAATTTCTTGAACAAATTCATTGTATGCTTTAACAACATCGTCAGCAAAAGCTTCTTCACTACCATAGAAACCTAATGTTTTATCTAATAAATCAGCTCCTGTAAAGAAAGCATAGAATTGACCAGGTGAAGGAATTGTTTGTTTAGCTACAGTATTTTCATCTTCTAATGCTTTCACAAATTTAAAGTGTTCAACAAAAGGATGATCTTTACAAGAAATCTCTCCTGTCATATAAGTATCATCAATCATAGCTGCTTCTCCATCAAATGTTTGATTGCCATCTACAGTCTTTTTATGTTCAACCCCTTCAAATCCCCACATAAAGTCTAAATGCCAAGTAGAACGTCTAAATTCACCATCTGTGATAGTATGATAACCTAACTCTTTAAGTTTATTTACAAGTTCTACAATACGTTCATCTTCTACTTTAGTAAGTTCTTCTTTAGTTATATTATTTAATTCATAATTTTTTCTAGCTTCTTTTAATCTTTCAGGACGTAAAAAACTTCCTACAAATTCATATCTATTTAATTGACTCATATCATTCATTCCTTTCAAACTATGTCTTTATTTTATCAATCAAAACATAGTTTGAATAATACAAATAATATCTACTTAGATATAGTTTAAAACTATATTAACCATTGTGCATAATGCACAAATGTATGCAATATTCTCATAACCTCAACACATATAATTTTTATACTTTCTTACATATAATATAAGTAACAAAAGGGATATAAAATACTAAGGAGGAACAAAATCATGTGTGTAAATTACTATTCATATTTAACAACTAATCAAGCAGATTCTCAACCAGGTTGGGCTAAAAAAGACAGATTCGATTCAAGCAACACAACATTATCAAAAATTAAAAATCACGTTGTTAAAAACTATTTCTCTAAACTATTTAAATAATATATAATATTGAAAAACCTGCACGAGATGCAGGTTTTTTTGGTATATAAATAAATTAATTATTTACAATATAGTCATAAATATCTTTACGAACTGGTTGATCTAATTGATAAAGTATTTCACATACTGGACTGTTATTCGCCATTGTTTCTTGTTTAATATTCAAGATATTTCCTAAACCTAAATAATAAAATTCTTTTGATTCTTCATCCAGTTTATTTTTTCTAATAAAGATATGTATAGATGTATGATTTTTGTTAGCATTAATAAATGGAATCATCTTATCATCTTGTAAAGTCATATTTGATTTAGATATTGCAATAAATGTTTGAGGATCTACAAAACGATCATTATATTTAGTAGTATCAGAAATATTTTCATCTTTTTCATAATTAACAAAAATTGGCAATGTGTTTGTATGTTCATCATATCTATATCCAAACATTACAGAACTTAAATTTTTTTCCCAATTTAATAGTCTGCAGACATCTTCATAAGTATACTTTTTATAAAGACATAAATCAGTATCTTTATAGCGATTATTATATTCATTTTTATATTTTTGTATTGCATAATCTAATACTTCAATCACTTGTCTTTTAAATTCATTATTTAAAAGCAATTTACTGAACGTAGGAGAAATATTATTGTTTTTATCGATAATTTCAACATCTGCATAAGTTTTCTTAGATGTTCCTGCTGCAAAATTTTGAGTAAGATAATTTATTATACTCTCATAATTAATATCTGATATTTCAATGTTATATGTATTTTTCATTTCTTTTTTCAAATAATTCATAAGATTTGATTTTTTTTCAATGGCAAGACGAATCGTTTCAAGTTCTTGTATTCTTTTTCCTGATGAAAGTTTGTTAGAAATAAATTTTAAATATTTTTCTTCTAATTCGGTAAACTGAACAGGGTAATCATCATCATATTTTTTTAATAATTGATGATAAGATCTTAGTTCATTATTTTGAAATATCTTTTGAATATCAATAGAACCATATTTTTCAAAATCGCTAATTTTTGGAATTCTTCCAAGCTTATTCTTTAATTCAAAATACTTCTCTTTAATTAGTTTCAAACCATCAAGTTTAGCCGCATCAATAGCATCAAATATTCTTTTCTTTGATATTTCATCAAATTGAATAGTAGAAGCACCTGGTATTATTAGATTTCCTTCACTCACAAACCTTCTCAAATTATCTTTATTGAGATTTGTATTGCCACTTAAAGCAATAGGAATAAAGAAGTTCTTTTCATAATTTCCAATAAAATCAATAACAACTACGTAATCTTTTTCTTCATTTTTTCGAAGTCCTCTACCAAGTTGTTGAATAAAAATAATAGATGATTGCGTAGGTCTTAACATGACAACTTGATTTACTTTAGGAATATCAATTCCTTCATTAAAAATATCTACAGTAAAGATATAATCAAGACTTCCTTCTTCATTTGATTCTAGAGAATCCATAGCTTCTTGTCTTTGTTTTTCAGAAGCTTCACCAGTTAAAGCACAAGTATGAAAACCTCTTTGATTAAACATTTCAGAAAGCTTACAAGCTTCTTCTTTTCTACTCACAAAGATTAAACCGTGAACATGATTTCCTGAATAACCATAGTCATTAATTTTATTAATAACATAATCAACTCTTTTTTCATCAACTAGTAAATTAAAATCAGACATATCATTAATAGGTTGATCATCAATTGTAATATCAGTTATTCCATAATAATGAAAAGGACATAATAAGTCATATTTCATAGCTTGTTGTAATCTTATTTCATAAGCAATGTTATAATCAAACATTTTATAAATATCAAAATCATCTGTTCTTTCAGGAGTTGCTGACATACCTAATAGAAACTGTGGTTTAAAATAGTTTACAAGTTCTTGATAAGAATTTGCTCCTGCTTTGTGAACTTCATCAATAATGATGTAATTAAATTCTTCTTTAGAAAAGAGTTGTCTATTTTCAGGTTTATAAATTGTTTGAATTGTTGCAAAGATGTAATCACAATCTATATCTCTATTATCCCCTGAGAATAATCCCATAGATTTATCTTTAATAATTGTTTTAAAGGTTTCCATCGCTTTAATAGCAATACTTCTACGATGAACAACAAATAACATTCTTTTTGGATTAACAGCTTTTACATCAAATGCTGCAAGATATGTTTTACCTGTTCCAGTAGCACTAATAAGTAGAGCTTTGTCCTTATTATTTTTTCTTAGGTTATCTAATGATTCTAAAGCATTTTTTTGCATATAGTTTGGTTTTATTTCTTTAGAGACATTGATTGTTTGATGTCTTTGAGGTTTTACATAAACTTTTTGATAATCTTCAATCCATTCATTTGTTAGAGGGATAGATTGTTTCCATTGTTTATTAAATTCATCTTCAACTTTTAAAACAATCTCTTTTTGTGTATCAGAAGAAAAGAATAGATTCCATTCTTGATTTACAGCTAAAGCATTTTGTGTAAGATTGCTACTACCAATCATAATATCTGTTTGATCTTTTTTATGAAAGATATATCCTTTTGGATGAAATCCTTTACCTTCAAATATTTTTACTTCAATATTTTCATATTTTAATAGCTTTTTAAACATACTTGGAGCATTAAAACCTAAATAAGTAGAGGTAATAATTTTTCCAGGAATGTGATGATCTCTTAAATAATCAAAACATTCTTTAAGTGCAGCAAGACCAGAATCAGCAATAAAGGCAACAGATAATTCAAAAGAATCACAGTTTTTAAAAAGTAATTCTAATTCATGAGATACTTTTATATGTTCTTTATAATTGTTGTAAACAAGACGTGGTTGAAATTCTTGAAGAGTTTCCATAACCCTAACCTCTTTTCTTTAATTCATTAATAACTTCAATATCCGCTGGTATCCATACAATAGATTCATCATTATTTTGAGGATCAATCCATTTACCATCTAAATGTTCTAATAAAACAAGATGATCATCTAATAAATGACAAATAAAACAATCCATTTCTAAAATAAAATCAGGATATTCATAATGTACATGATAGAAGAAAGAATCAACTTCTATATGAGCTTGCATTTCTTCATAAAGTTCTCTTTTTAAAGCATCTTTAGGTTTTTCACCAGGTTCAATTTTTCCACCAGGAAATTCATACATTCCCTTAAATTCACCATACCCTCTTTCAGCTATAAAAATCTTATTATCTTTTTTTATTATTCCAGCAACAACATTAATTGTTTTCATATAATTCCTCCAACTGTAAAACTATTCCAATTATAACATAAAAAATCTCATAGGCATAAAGCCTATGAGAAATAAGAAATATAGAATTTTCTATATTAGTAGAATAAACTTGTAAATTTATAAAAAATAGTGTGTTTTACCACAGTAATTTATTTAAATCTGAAGTAGTTAATTCGCTTGATTGATATTTCTTCCATATATCATTATAATCGATTTCTTTTAATGAAGCCTGAATTTTAAAAGAGTCATCGTGAATATAATTTTCAGTTAAAGATTTATTAATTTTATAAAGTATGTAATTAAGTAGTTTTATTTTGAATAACCGCATTTTAATTTCTTTATATAAAATATAGCTGGAGGAAAGCCCATCTGTTTCAAACATCCAACCAGTTTCTTTGACAATTTTAAGAATATGCTCGCGACTTTTATTAACATGAACCTTGAAATTATATGAAGGTTCGTTGTTAGTTAATTCAATTGAAGCGGATGTAGTGTCATATTTAGTTAATTTTTTGACTAATTGAACAAAATACTTTCTTTTGTATCCTAATTCTTTTAAATCTAAAATAATTAATATACCATCATTAAGATTTAATTCAGTGACCTTTTTTGAATAGTCAATAGTAAAAAAATGTTTATTTTTTAATATACCTTTTACTTCATTAATATTTAATGAAGATAGTTGTCTTTTTTCTTGTCCGGAATTATCTTGTGTTTTATAATAACTTGGTTTTACATATAAATAAGATGTTCCGTATAGTGCCAGGCTATACAAAGCCTTATCAATATTTTTTTCTAATTCATATGAAAAATCGTATCCCGCATGTCGAAATAAATTTTTTATATTTTTATCATGCGAAGTAATATAAAAAAATTTATTTTTACTTAATTTTTTTTCTCCAAGTGAATAGGAGTATCCAGAAAACAGATCCTGATAAAATTTATATGAATATATATTATCTGCGGTTTTTTTATATTTTTTTTCAATTTTTTTTGTAATTTTTTTGTAATTAATCATATAATTTATCCTCCCATGAAAATTTTGTATGAAATTTTTTTTCATTAGAAAGCAAAGGATTAACACAAACTACCCAAAAAACTTCAGAAGGATCTATTGAAAATCCTGTATTCATGAAATTAGGACAAAAAGAGTTAAGTAGTTTACTTTTTGTTTTTACTTGTAGATTAAACATAGTATATTCAGTTTCGATTTTTTTAGATTTTCTAATTATATTTTCAACATATTGATTCCAGCTTGTTTCTAAAATACTACGAGAACTTATTCCAAACATGAACTTGTCACGTTGTTGCACATATTCTATGAGTTTTTCTGCTAATGTTATTAATTCATTATTATTTTTTCCGTTATCTGAAAAAATAGTTTTAAAAGTATCATTAACAATTTTTGACCATTCCTTATCTTCAAAAAATTCTCCCCATAAAATACCTAATCCTCCAATCTGAGCCCACTCAACAATGGGAGAAGTGAACATATAATATGCATATTCAATCCTGTATAAATCTTTATTTTTGATAAAATCAGATCTAATATATTCTTGATATAATAACATTATCTTTGTTAAATTGGTAAAATTAGCTTTATATTGTTCTTTATTATTATTGGTTAATGAATTTACTGTATCTTCAGAAATATGATTATAACATGCACCTAAAAAGTCAGGATACTCATCTCTACAATTCCATTTTTTTATTGAAAATTCCCCTGCACAGTTTAAAAGTAACTTAGGCAAATCTTTTTTGTATGAAAGGAACAATTGTTTTATACCATTTAATCTCCATTCATCCCACTTATCATTTTTGTCTATACAATATTTTTCTAGTTCTATTTTTTTTGTTTGAGCAAGATTATAGAAATTAGATAATTTAGATTCATATTCGTAGAATCTTATAAAAATAATGCAGGCTTCATAATACATATTTTTTTCTAAGAAAAAATTTCCTAAAGAATACGCATGTTCAATGCTTTCTTTAATTAAGTCATTTAAAGAATTTAAATAAACGTATTCTTCTTTTGCAATATATTGTTTAATTACCCAATTCGGTGTAATACGAGTACCTTCTGTACGAATTTCTATTAATATAGATTTATAGATTTCTATATTATCTCTACCTCGGATTTCTTTTAATGATTCAAATTGTTTTCCTGAATCGATTGCATTAATTATTGAGTTACAAATACTATTCATATCAAGATTTTGATAATATTTGCTCGTTTCCATAATTATTTCTAAATATAAAATAGATATATGTTCAATAATTCCAGTATAAACGATATTATCATTCATATTTTTTTTATTAGCAATTTCTTGAATTGTATTTTTTAACCAATCAATTTGCCCAACAAAATAATTTGCTTCTTTGTTTTGTATAGCAGTTTTTGTAATTTCTTTAAAAACAGAAAAATAATTATATATTGATTCAAAATCTTCAGAATTAATTAAATTATTTATACAAGAATGATTTAACGACATAATTTCATTTTCAAACCAATAATAGTCAGGTTCTTCTTTTGGCGTTAGTGAAGTACCTGTTTTTAAAGCAATTGACGTTTCTAAATTACCAGCCAAATGCCATTTTTGATATTTACCTTTTCTATGAAACCATAAAGAATTTTTTGAAATTGTTTGTTTTATTTCCCAATATTGTTTTATTATTTCAAGATTTGTACACATAAAATTAAGTAATGCACTATTATGGCTGTTATTACTACTACATTCATATTTTTGAATAATTTTAAGAAATCTTATATGTTTTATAGCTAATTCATAAAAATAATTTTGATAGTTTATATCTGAAGAAAAGAGATTATTACTAAGATTTTTTGATATTAAACGCTTCAGTATAATAAAGCTGTTATTTGAAAGCATAAATGCATTAGACAATTGATAGGTTTTATTTCCAACTAATCCATATGAAATAACTACTATTAATGACCATAAAATTAATGATAGCGTTGTTAACCATCCTATATTTAGACCAAGAAGGATTTCTATAATAATAATAGTGCCGAAAATAATAAAACCAATAATTGAATTTATACATTTGTTGGTTAATTTATCTTCATGATATGCTTTTGTAATTTCATCTGGTGCATTAGAAAATTTTGATGAATAGACTGTAGAAATATTTGTACAATATAATCCTAAAATTACACCAGCTACTCCTAATTCGCCAATAATTACATCTAATAAAATATTATTGTTAGTAGTATTAATGGTAAATTTAGTTATTTTCAGAAATAAAGAATCAAAGTTATGTAGAAATATAGCGATAATGCTACTTTTAAGAATACCATCCATTGCCTTGAAAAAAAGTATTTTCTCAAAAGACTTATATTGTTTTGTTGACTGTTTCCAATTATAGCCACTATAAATCAAATTTTTTATTTTAAAGATACAAATATATATTATTTTTTGAAATTTCCAATATTCTTTTGTGTTCAATGGTACTTCCTCCGATCTAAATTATTATTTTAAATAAAGTATATTTTTTGTTTTATAACTTAATTAACCATCTGACACATGTGCATAGTATGGTTCGGATAAATTGAGTACAGTAATAATTGCTTTTTTAGGACATGGATGTGATTTCAAAACATATTTCTGTATTTTGTTCATGAAGTTCTTTCCAGTATATCTATGGTTGAAACGCCATTCTTGTTCATTCAAAAACAAAGGTAAGTCACGTTTAGTTACTCCATGATATATACCAGTAATATTATTCTTTATATCACCAATTAATACATTAAGCCAATACAATCTATGATTTTCTTCATCATAGAGTATTTTTTCTGATTTTAATGTTATTTTATCAGTTAATCCTAAAAAAGTTGTTTTTCCATCAGTGTTTAGTATTCTTTCTTTTGAAAGTATTGCTTTTTTTGAGATGAATCTAACAATATTATTTGTACTATCTACAGCTACTGGCATTAATTTTAAAAATTTTGGATATTTATTTTCTTTATCTGTTGATAACATTACTAAAAAGGGTTGCTGTTCAGTAGCAACTCCTTGTTTGTGTTCTTCTTTACTTTTTGAGCCTATATAAGCAACGTCTGCTTCATAAAAAAAGCTGTCCAGAATTTTTTCACTGTTACTTTGGGACATAAGAATCCTACATTTTCTACAAAGTAATAGCGCTGTTTTATAATTTATTTCTAATTCATTAGCTAATTCAATCGCAGACAAACCTTTATTTGCCGTAAAAAAGAGATACATTCCTAAAATCAATTTATAAAGATCTAGCTTATTATCTTGAAATATAGTATTAGAAAGTAAGTAATGTTGATGACCACATTCTTTACATTGAAAGACATCACCTCTTTTAATGGAATAGTAATGTGTACATCCACATTTTTCACAGTAAAAGCCAACAGGCCATTTCATTTTAAAAAAGAATTTTACACATTCATCATGATTATTTGCATATTTTCTAGTTAAAGTAATTAAAGAATCCTTTTTTGGTTTTTGATTTTTAGCCATAGTATCCACCTCTTTAAGAAAAGTATATAATATTTTAAAGAAGTGATAGATTATACTCCTCGGTTTAAAGTGAGAATAACGGAGTTAAATCAAAAGATGTGTCAGATGGTTAATTAAGTTTTATAATAAAGAGAATATAAATTCTAGTAAAAAAAAGCTTATTTTTTATCACATTATTAAAAAAATAATAAGTATATCTATATTATTTTAATGAAGAAAAAACATTTTCAAAATGAAATATTACAATCAGTATCTATTTTTACAAAATTAACGAACATAAACATACTTATTTATAAAGTATTATAACATACTACTTCTTAAACTAATTGACAAATAGTCCAAAGAAATTATCTAATCGTGATTTATCAAATCACGATTAGATAAAAATATAAAATTAATAAAAGAAAAATAGAAAAAATTAGCATATATAATAATGAAGGGATATACTATTGATAGATTAATGTACGTAAAAATAAGAGGTGAATATATATGCTAATGGAAATCTATTTAAGTGAAGAAAAAGCAAAAAAGAATAATATTGATTTAGATGAATGTTATCAAAAGATAGATAAGTATTTTAAATCACGAGGAGTAGAAATTGTATCAAAAGGTATTTATAAGGGTGTTAGAAAAGATTTTGAAACATTTGCTATTGCACAAGGATCATTACCTGATACAAAGTGGTTTTTAAAAGTGGTAGATCAATGGTATATAAGTTATTTTGGAGATGGACCTGAAAGTCCTGAATATAGGTCAGATGCATTAGATTCTTATTATCGTATTACTAAACAAACAAATGAATACATTAGAAAGCAAAAAGGCTATTAATTTTGATTTATATGATGCATTATTGAAAAAATACTACCCTTCAAAAAATTATAAGAAAGGATGGACGGATATAAGAAAATTTCTAAATCAAAATAGTTTTAAACATAGACAATATTCAGGATATGTTTCAAGTAATCCAATTTCTATGACAGATGTTATTCAATTGATAAGAAATATGTCTAATTATTTATATTGGCTAAAATATTGTGTTAAAGAATTTGATGTAACAATTGTAAGTGATGAATATAGTATGAAAAGTTATATTCAACCAGTAGACGTTTTTGATTGATGATGTGAGGTATTTGATATATGTTGATGGAAATCTATTTAAGTGAGGAAAAAGCTAAAAAGAATAATATTGATTTAGATGAATGTTATCAAAAGATAGATAAGTATTTTAAATCACGAGGAGTAGAAATTGTATCAAAAGGTATTTATAAAGGTGTTAAAAAAGATTTTGGTACTTTTGTAATTGCACAAATGCAGTTACCTGATATAAAATGGTTTTTAAAAGTTGTTGATCAATGGTATATAAGTTATTTTGGAAATACGCCAGATAGTCCAGAATATAGGTCAGATGCATTAGACTCTTATTATCGAATTACTAAACAAACAGATGAATACATTAGAAAACAAAAAAACATTGTATTTAAACAAATAAAGTAAATAATAGAAGTTATCGGCAAAAAACATAAATTTATACGTTGTTAAAATGTAATGTTTTTGCCGATAACGGCAATAAAAAGCCCTCTAGTTTATCACTAAAGGGCTGTTATTATTTTTTAATCATTACGAATTGATAAGGTTTTAAAGTTGTTGGGTTGTAATTGTTGTAGTTATCTAACAAAATGTTTCCTTGAGTTTCAGGAATTGGTTGTTCAGTGTTTGTAAAGTTACATAAACAAATAATTTCTTGTCCTTGATAAGTACGTTTATAACCAATAACATCATCTACAGTATTTACTTCTTCAAAATCTCCATAAACAAGAGTATCTTCTTGTTTTCTAATAGAAATCATTTTTTTATAGAAGCTATAGATTGAATTTGGATCATTGAATTGATTTTCAACATTGATTTTATCTTGGCTTCCTGTCATTTTTAACCAAGGTTTGTGATTACTGAATCCAGCATATTCACTACTATCCCATTGCATTGGTGTTCTGGTATTATCTCTACTTCTAAGGTTAAGGAAATGCATGGCTTCTTCTTTAGTAAAGCCTTCTTCTAAGGCTCTTTGATATTGTCCATGACTTCCAATATCATCAAATTCATCAATGCTTTCTCTTTCAAAGTTTTCCATACCGATTTCTTCACCTTGATAGATAAATGGTGTTCCTCTTAAATTAAAGAACATACCAGCAAGCATTGTTTTAGAATAATAATTATGATTTTTCTTATCTAAGACAAATTTATCGATTGCTCTAGGTTGATCATGATTTTCCAAGAAACTAGCAATCCATCCAAGTTTTTGTACTTCTCTTTGGCTTGTAAACAATAATTCTTTAAATTGTTTAACAGTCCAATCATTTCTTTTAAACCATTCTTCATCTTCACTAATATCAAAATTACAATAATTAAAATCAAACATCATTGAAAAACATCCTTGTTCACCAATAAAAATACCTAAATCCTTATATTGAACCCCTACTGCTTCTGCAACAGTCATACAATTATGCTTTTCAAATGTTTCTTTCTTTAATTCATCAAAGAATACTTCAATACCTGGTTGATTTCTAGAATAAGCAAAACAAGCACTTAAACCATCTTGTCCATCAACAGGACCATCTAAATATCTTTGATCCTTTTTAATAAAGTTAATTGCATCAACTCTAAATCCCGCAATTCCTTTATCTAACCACCAATTAATCATTTTATAAAGTTCTTGTCTTAAAGTTGGATTTTCCCAATTTAAATCAGGTTGTTTTTTAGAAAAAGCATGGAAATAATATTCATCTCTACCTTCTACCTTTTGCCATACTGAACCTCCAAAAACAGATCTCCAGTTATTTGGTTCTTTACCATCTTTAGAGGATTTAAAGATATAATAGTCATGATAAGGACTATTTGGATCTTTTAGTGCTTCTTGAAACCAGGCATGTTCATCTGAACTATGATTGATAACGAGATCCATAATAATCTTAATTCCTTTATTTTTAGCTTTTTCAATCAATTCTTCTAAATCAGCCATTGTTCCAAATTCAGGATTAATATCATAATAATCAGAAATATCATATCCATTATCATCCATAGGTGATTTATAAATAGGACATAACCATAACAAAGTCACTCCTAAATCCTTTAAATAATCAAGCTTTTCAATAATCCCTCTTAAATCACCAATTCCATCTCCATTAGAGTCCTTAAAACTCTTAGGATAAATTTGATAAGCTATCTCTTTCTTCCACCATTCATTACTCATTTTCTTTTCTCTCCTTTAAAATATATAATTTAGAATAATAATCTCCAATACCATCCTTATTCTCACCACAAGAACTATCACTTATAATAAGTCCCACATTCATCAATTCATCTCCATATAAATCTAAACCATTAACATGATACATCTTATCTTCATCTAAACCTAATAAAGGTAAACGACGATAACCTACATTAACTTCTTGTAAAGGTCGATAATAACCAACAATCGCTAAATCTCTTTCTTTAGAAACAACCATCCAAGCTGTTTCGTTTGATGTAAATGGACTTTTTAAACGATAAAATGTTCCAAATTGAAATAAAGAACGATATTGTTTCATAAAACTAATTTGTTTTTTAATAATTTCTTTTTCTTCAAAGGTTAATTGATTAACATCTAATTCATAACCAAAAGTACCAAAATAAGCTATATTAGCACGGGTTTCAAGTGGTGTATTTCTAAATGTTTGATGATTAGGAATTGCTGAAACATGTGATCCCATTGAAGAAAGTGGGTAAACAAGAGAAGTTCCATATTGAATCTTTAATCTTTCTATTGCATCGGTATCATCACTGGTCCAACATTGAGGGGCATAATAAAGCATTCCTGGATCAAAGCGTGCTCCTCCACTTGCACAGGATTCAAAGAGTATATCAGGGTATTTCGTTGTTAGAACATCGTATAAATGATAAACACCTAGGATATATTCATGCATGACTCTTCCTTGTGATGAAACATCATGAGTGCTTGAATAGACTTCTGACATACAACGATTCATGTCCCATTTAATATAGGAAATATAGGAATCATCAATCACATTCATCATTGCCTGGGCAATGTATTCAACAACTTCATGATTAGAAAAATCTAAAATATATTGATTTCTTCCATGACAACTCTTTCTATGAGGCGTTTTTAATATCCATTCAGGATGATTTCTATATAAGTTAGAATCTTCATTGACCATCTCTGGTTCAAACCATAATCCAAATTTTAAACCTAAATCATGAATTCTCTTTGATAGACCACGAATTCCATGAGGCAGTTTATCTAAATTAGGGAACCAATCTCCTAATCCTTGATGATCATTATTTCTATTACCAAACCAACCATCATCTAACACAAATAACTCAATTCCTAATTCTTTTGCTGTATTAGCCATTGAAACAATCTTATCTTCATTAAAATCAAAATAAGTTCCTTCCCAATTATTCACCAAAATAGGTCTTACTTGATCTCGATACTTCCCTCTAGCAAGTCTTTTTTGATAAAGTTGATGATAGGTTTGAGACATCTTATTCAATCCTTGATCACTATAAACCATCACAACTTCAGGACTTTGAAACGAATCTAAATGATCTAATAGATATTCAAAACAATGAGGATGAATTCCCATAGATACACGTGAGACATGATAATTATCGACTTCTACTTGGGCCAAAAAGTTACCACTATAAACCAAACTAAAACCTAAAACTTCACCATTTGTTTCTTTACAATTTTCTCTTTTTAAAGCAATAAAAGGATTAAATTGATGAGAAGAACAGCCTCTTAAAGAATAAATACTTTGAATACCTTCAGTAAGTTTTCTTGTTTTAATAGAACGTTCTCTTGCCCATGATCCTGTAAGTTCAATCATTTCATAATCTTGATCAGGTAAGTCTAAAGACATAGACATCATTTGATTAAGTCTTAATTTTTGTTTTCCTTCATTAATAATAAAAGCATTTCTTGTAATAACAGGTAAATCATGATAAATGGTATAACTTAACTGTAATTTTGTATCAATAACATCATCATATAGGGTAATGATCAATGTTTGTGCTTCATCTTCTTTTTCTACATAAGTTGCAGGTAAATGATCTAATTGAGGTTTACCTTGAATTATTTGATGATTTACATATTCAAAGTTTAAAATATGACTGCCATTTTCTTGGGTGATATCGATTGCTGGATGACGTAAATCACCAGAACCATAAACAGGATATTCTTGTTTAATATGTTCTAATGAAAAAGTGAGATCACCTTCATAGCTACAAGATGACATTGGTCGAGGACTTGTTTCAAAAAGATGATCAAAGTTATCTCGATCATGAATTCTTTTCCCATAATAGAGCTGACCTAATTGATTATTTTTTAAGATTTTAAAGATATAACTGATTTGATCATTATATAAATGAAAAGTTTTACTTTCTTCATGAAACTGAATCATAAATTTCTCCTACTCACTAAATAAAATTTTTAAAACATCTTCTAATCCATCATCTACAATAGATTTACAAACAATATTTGCTTTTTCTTTTAAAACATCACAGGCATTTCCCATGGCAACCCCTACACGACAAAAATCAATCATTTCTAAATCATTTTCTCCATCACCAAAAGCGTATGTGTCATCTTGATCTAAATGATAATAATCAAGAACTTTTTGAATACCTGTTGCTTTTGAAATTGTTGGTGAATAAAATTCAAAAGCATTATCACTGCCATGTTCATCAAAATTAATAACATAACCAAAATCATTTTGGATATACTTTTCTATTTTTTCACGATCTTTATTTGTGACATTTGCTTCTATTTTAATTGCTCTTTTTAATACCTCATTACGATCAAACTTTGTTGTAAATAGATCTTTAAAATGTCCATTTTGAACAAAGAAGTTATAAAGTTCTTTATAAGAAGGATCAATGTATAAATGATTCGCTGTCGCAATCATATAATCACAATGAAGTTCTTCTAACATATTTGCTGTCTTTAAACATAACTCATAATCCATTCTATTTTCATAAATAGATTTTCCATCAATTTCTACATAACCACCATTATTTAAAACATAACCATCAAAAGTACCATCCCACCACTTTTGATCTAACATGGCTTTGGGTCTTCCACTACAAATAAAGAGTTTATGTCCTTGTTCCTTTAATCTTTTTAGTTCTTTTTGCACACCTTGAGGAATTTCTTGAATACCACCATAAGACCATATTAATGTTCCATCAATATCAAAAAATAATACCTTTTGTTTCATCATAACGTTTCTCCTTTCATTAATTATATCACAAAGTAATAATCAATAATTTTCAAGAAAAGAAAATAGACAAATACGTAAGAAAATACGTAAGATAATACGTATGATAGTACGTATGAAAAGGAGAAGTTAGAAATGAGTTATCAACCACTTTATACCATCACAAATCAAATATTAGCCTATGTATCTTCTATTTCTGAAAAAATAGGAAACATTTCAGCTACGCATAATTTAGAATCAAAGACCCATTTACGAAGAAATAACCGTATTAGATCAATTCATTCGTCTTTAAAAATAGAAGCTAATTCTTTGTCTTTAGGACAAGTAAGAGATGTTATAAATGGTAAAATTGTTTTAGGTAAACAAAAAGAAATTCAAGAAGTAAAGAATGCTTTTGATGCTTATGAAAGAATAAAAGAAATAGATCCTTATGATATTGAAGAATTAAAAAAGTCTCATGGTATTATGACAAAATATGTTGTTGATATATCAGGTGAATTTCGTAATAGTGATGAAGGGGTTTTTGATGATCGAGGACGTTGTATTTTTATTGCGCCACCCCCATATCTTGTTCCTTCACTTATGGATGACTTATTTAATTGGATGCAAGATGAAAAAGATAATACGCATCCTTTAATATTAAGTTGTATATTTCATTATAAATTTGTTTTTATTCATCCCTTTTGTGATGAAAATGTACCATTGAGATACCAACAACAAATAGCGGCATAACAGCAGCAA